>NZ_JBEZUT010000240.1:0-13592 GCF_040636595.1 Kitasatospora sp. NPDC036755 | reverse complement strand
ACCCTTCCGACTGTGGAGCGCCAGGCCCGGGTCGCACGGACTCTTCCTACTGAAAGTAGGACGTGCTCTGGTAGCACCGCTGACGCCTGACGAGAGATCATCTCTCTCGCGACGAAGGGAACACTAGCAGCTCAGAGCCCGTGTGCCGAATCGTGGTCCGCCAGCAGCCGGGCCGGGAGGTACGGGGACTCGACGCGGACGGTCCAGCCGTGGTGGCGGCGGGCGTGGCAGACGAGGGCGAGGACGTCGAGGTCGAGCGGGGCATCCGGATCGGTGGCCCGGTCGGCGACGGAGTAGTGGTCGCGGTGGGCCTCCAGGGTGTCGAGGAGTGCCAGGTTGAAGCCGGTCTCGTCGCCGTCGACGAGCTGGGCGAGGAGGCCGACGGAGTCCGGGAAGAAGTTCCACTCCTGGGCGCGGGCGACCTCCAGCCGGGCCTTCTCGACGGCCGGCCGGGCGTCGAGCCCCCGGAGGTGGTCGTGCAGCGCGACCCGGTAGTCCGCGTACGCGGAGCGGTCGCGCGCGGAGCGGGTGGGGCCGGCGAGGAGGAGCGGGGCGAGGTCGTCCCGGCTGCCGGTGATCAGGGCGAGGTTCAGGGCCAGGTGCCAGCGGCCCGGCCAGGACTCCTCGTCACACGTGGCCGGGAAGTGCACGGTGCGGCCGGCCAGGGGGACGGCGACGGTGGTGCCCGGGTCGGCGAGGGCGATCCGGAAGAGCGCGGCCCCCATTTCGGAGGCCAGACGGAGGTCGGCGACCTGCTCCTCGGTGACGTCGGCGGCCCGCGAGGCGCGGGTGCGGAAGAGGCGGACCTGCTTCTCCAGGGCGCGGCCGAGTTCGAAGACCGGGTGGGTCTCGTCGGGCGAGGGGTCGATGCCCCGCCGGACGGCCTGTTCGAAGCGGGCCTCGACGTCCGGGTGGAGGGGCAGCGGCGGGGTCGGCCGGTCGACGCGGACCGGCCAGGTCATGGACTCCGGCCGGCGTTCCGGGGTGGCGAAGCGGGTGACGAGGGAGTGCGGAAGGTAGTCGGTGTCGATGGAGGGGAGCCAGCCGTGGTCGCGGTGGGCCAGGGCGGAGAGGGCGAGGGGGAGGAGCGGGAGGAGAGTGCGGGGCCGGGTGCCGTCGGTGCGGTCGAGGAGGGCGAGGACGGCGGCGTCGAAGGCCGGGCGGTCGCCGGTGCGGAGGGCGTGGAGGGCGTGGAAGGCCGGGTCGTCGGAGGCGGGGGAGGGGGAATCGACGCGGGGGAGGAGATGGGAGAGGAGGGCGGTGGCGAGGTCGGAGGCGGGGGAGAGGGCCTGCCCGCTGAAGACGAAGGCCTCGGCGTGACGGTCGAAGGTGTCGGTCAGGACGGCGAGGCAGAAGGCGTTCACCCAGCGCTGGGCGGAGAGGGGAGGGGCGGCCGCCTCCGTGGGATCCGGGTCGTAGCTCATCCCGAAGTTGACGTAGTCGAGGAAGACGGAGAAGCGGTCGCGGGGGTGGTAGGCGGCGAAGGAGACGGCGCCGGCGGCGGCCTCGGAGGCGTCGCGGAGGAGGGCCTTGGCCTCGGGGGAGGCGAGGTCGGGGGAGGAGGTGGAGAGGGCGCCGAGCTGGTCGAGGAAGGCGTCGGAGATGAGCTGCCATTCGGTCGAGGTCATCAGGCCGGCGCGGGAGTAGGAGTGGACTTGGCGACCGATGCGGTCGGGGAAGTCGGCGAGGGGAGAGGTGGCGATGTGGTGGCGCTCTATCCGCATGGGGACGATTGAAGCACCGGCCGGGGACAGTGGCCCCGGCCGGTGCACGGGGAGCGTCAGACGTCGAACTCGCCCGCGCGGATGGCGGACACGAGGTCACGCCATTCGCTGACATCGAGGTGGGCGACGGCGTCGGGCCGAAGGCTGCTGCGGACGTAGACGGCGTCGGGACCTATGGACACCTCGGGGCAGTTATTGCCATCGCCGCAAGCGCTGGGCCTCTGCCAAGTGAGCTCTTTCATAGGGGCCTCACAGGCTATTCATGATGCTGGAGATCACGTCACGAGAGGCTGATGGATCGAGCGCGCGATCACGCATCGCCCCGAGGATGCTTCGGTAGTTCTCCAGCTGGTTCATCTCGGTCAGGAACGCTGGCGATCCTACGGAATCCAGCTGGACAGTATCGAGGCGGGGCACAGGTCCGCTTGCGTACAGCACGGCCTGACCTGCTCCCTTGAATCCACCTGCCTTGAACTCCAGCACGCGCAGCGTCACGTTGGGCGCTTCGGCGAGTTCGAGCAAGTGCTTCAGTTGTTGTCGGGCCACAGCTGTTCCACCGAACTCCATACGAAGCGCGGCCTCGTGGACGATCGCTTCATAGTTGAGCGGGTTGGTGCGGGTCAGGAGTTCCGTCCGTCGCATTCGGTTCTCGACACGCGCTTCGATGTTCAGCGGCCGTAGAGGCGGATAGACCTCTCGAAAGATCGCTCGCGCGGTCTCCTCTGTCTGCATGAGTCCTGGCGCGTGGCAGATCTGGTATGTCACCAGCGAGCTGGCATAGTGCTCGACCTCGGAAATCTCAAGAATCCCGGCAGGGACGAGGCCTCTGTGCTCCTCCCACCACCCCTTGGTCCGGTCGGCAGCCATCTCGGCGACGGCGTCGACGTACTCGGAGTCGGCCTCCTCGAACTCGGAGGCGAGTGCGAGGACCCGTTCGGCGCTGACCGGGTAGGTCCCCTGCTCGATCAGTGTGACCTTGCTGCGGTCCAGCCCAAGAACGGCAGCAGCGTCTCCGGCCGTGCGCCCGGCGGCCTCTCGCATCTTTCGCAGCTCGATGCCGACGCGCTTCCGGCGTGCGGTTGGGGTAGGTGGCATTTCCTCAGCATCCACCGTGCGTACGGGACGAGTCCAGCGAGCAGATAGGCACATCTTCTTGGGTCCGCTAGCAAATTTGCTATCGCATGCCCTACAGTCTGTGATGCACCGATCACCGAACGGATCGTCAGTAACGCCGCTCGGGCACCGAAGAACACCCATGTCCAGTGGGCTTGTTCACGGCGACGCATCCGCCGGTCTCACCCATCCCCCTCCGGGAGACGCTGTGCGTAACCTCAACTCCCCCTCCCTCACCCTCTCCCGCGACGCCCTCCGGGACGGCATGACCAGCGCCGGCTGGCCGCCCTCCCTCATCGCGGACGCCGAGCTCGCCATGGTCGAACTCATCGTCAACGCCTGGCGTCACGGCGAAACGGCCTCGCCGGTCATCCTGATCCACCACCGCGCGAACACCCTCCGCGTCGCGGTCTCCGACCGCAGCCCGCTGCCCCCGGAGCTGGGGCCCCTCTCCCTCCTCTCCGAGACCGGGCGCGGACTCCAGCTCGTCGCCGGGCTCACCCACCGCTGGGGCGTCGACCCCCAACACCTCGGCAAGACCGTCTGGTTCGAGCTCCAGCAGGACGGTGCCGCGTGAGCGCCCACCACCCGATCGACCCGGCCGACCCGGCGCTCCTCCACCTCACCTCGCGCCAGGTCTCCGAGCTCATTATCGAACTCCGCACCGAGGGCCGCGAGTTCGGACTCCTCTGGCCGTCCGCCACCCCCGGTGACATCAACCTCCACGGCCGTCGCCTGATCGACATCGGCAACGTCCCGGCGAGCACCCTGATCAACCTCCTCGCGCTCATCCGCGAGTTCAGGCGCACCCCTGGTCTCAAGCCCTAACGGCCTTCCACCTCATACGCGGTGAAGCGCAGGTACAGGCCGATGTGTGCCGGCACCCCCGGCGCGATGGTCCGGTAGCTGCACAGTTCCTGCAGGCCGGTGTCACCCTCCGGTATCCCGGCCGTCAGCTGCCGCACCACCTCGGCGTGCGGGCGCGGGTCGATTCCCTCGATCCGCATGAGCTCCGCGATCCGTCCGGCCGCCTCGGCGTCCGTGCGCGCGTTCCCCGGAAGCCGCAGGTAGACGTTGGCCTCCTCCGGGCCGGCCCCGCCCTCCCGGAACGCCAGGCAGGTCATCGGCTCGTTCTCCACCAGGCCGCCGTCACGCCCGTAGATCACCGAACGCGCCCGCGCCGCCCGCGCCGAATCGTGGCGGTGCGACAGCGCGGCCACCGTGTCCGACTCGTCCATCGTCATCGGGAGGTGCCGGAAGTAGACCTTCACCCGGGCCGCGCTTCCGCCGTCCAGGTCGAGTGCGAAGAACTCCACCTCGTGGCCCCGTCGGGCGAGTTCACCGCACCTCCGACCCACCGGCTCCCAGGCCTGTGCCAGCCCCAGCCGAGCCATGGCCTCCGCCATGACCTCGTGGGTCCGGTCCGCGCCCTGTGCCTGCGGGTTGAGGTACACCTTGTAGTGCGGCCGCTCGCCGGGTTGCCAGGCCAGGGAGTGCCAGACCGTGGGTCGGTTGCGGTCGGGTCGGGCCGTGACGAACAGGTCCTCGACGTCGAGGTAACGCTCGATGCTCGTCCCCGGCCGCTCGGCGAGCCGTCGGGTCAACTCCCGTCCGGCTTCCTGGCATCCGAGCGGAGTGCGGTCGAAGCCCAGCGACTCGAACAGGATGCGCACCTCCGGCCTCCCCGCCTTCCAGCTGAGGGAGAGCTCGGCGGGGAAGCCGTCCGAAGCCACGAACGACGGCGGATTGCACCGGGTTCCGACCGGCCGTGCGCCCCACGGGCTGAGCACGTCCCGCAGTTCCTGCCGTACGCGCTCCGTCTCCGACTCGTCGGTCCGCAGGCCCCGGCAGACGGCTGTCCACTTCTCTTCCAGGAACTGCCCGAACGTCTGGTCCGGGGCGCGGAAGGGGGCGAGGGTTGAGGTGGTGTGGCGGAGCCGCGCGTCGATCACCGGCCCTACTGGTTGGGCTCGTTGAACTGGCCCGCGACGGACTGGTTCGGCTCGTTGAACCGAACGACCGACTGGTTGGGCTCGTTCAGCGCGCCGACCCCGACGCCGACCCCGACGCCGGTGGCGGCGGTGGCCGACGTGCCGCCGAGCAGGGCCGTTCCGGCGGCGATTCCCACGGCCAGTGCCGCGACTCCCTTGCGCATCATTGCCCCTCTCCCTGATTGGTGATCAGATTGATCATAGTCACAGGGCTCTCGCCAAAAGTGGGTATCTTTCGAACACACTTTTGGTCCAACCCGTCCCCCTGCCCCACCGCCGCAGCCCCGGGAGTCGCCATGTCCGCACCGCAGCAGCAGCCCGCCGACCCGTACGCGGCGACCGGCGTCGTGGGGCCCGCCCCGGAGGGGGTGAGCCTGCCGCTGCCCCCGACCTTCGACTCGGTGGAGGAGGAGCGCCAGTACCGCAAGGAGCAACTCGCCGCGGGCTTCCGACTCTTCGGCCGCTTCGGGTTCTCCGAGGGCGTCGCCGGGCACATCACCGTCCGCGACCCGGAGAACCCGAACGCGTTCTGGGTGAACCCGTTCGGCATGAGCTTCCACCAGATCAAGGCCTCCGACCTGATCCTGGTCGACCACGACGGCACCCTCCTGCACGGCACCCGACCGGTGAACCGGGCCGCCTTCGCGATCCACTCCCAGGTGCACGCCGCCCGCCCCGACACGGTCGCCGCCGCCCACTCGCACTCGCTCCACGGCAAGGCCTTCTCCAGCCTCGGCATCCTGCTCGACCCGATCACCCAGGACGCCTGCGCCTTCTTCGAGGACCACGGGCTGTACAGCGACTACCGGGGCGTGGTCACCGAGGCCGAGGAGGGCAAGCGGGTGGCCGCCGCCCTGGGCAGCCACAAGGCCGTGATCCTCCAGAACCACGGCCTGCTCACGGTCGGCCAGTCCGTGGCCGAGGCGGTCTGGTGGTTCGTCACCATGGAGCGCTCCTGCCAGGCACAGCTGCTCGCGATGGCGGCCGGCATCCCCAAGCTGATCGACCGGGAGACGGCCCTGCTCACCCGTGGCCAGCTCGGCTCCTCGCTGGCCGGCTGGTTCCAGGCCCGCCCGCTGTGGGACCAGATCACCCTCTCCGACCCCGACCTCTTCGACTGACCGACCCACCGCCGCCCGCCCGCCGCCACCTGCCCTCTCCCGCCCCGGAGTCGCCCCGTGCCCACCACCCCCACCCAGCGCAGGCTCCGGATCGCCGTGTTCGGCGCCGGCTCCATCGGCTGCCACCTCGGCGGCATGCTCGCCGCGACCGCCGAGGTCACCCTGATCGGCCGGCCGGCCGCGATGGCGGCGATCGACGCGGACGGGCTGACCCTCACCGGCCCCGGCGAGGCCCGCCGCGAGGTGCGGGAACTGGCCGTCGCCGCAGGCCCGGAGGCCGCGGCCGGCGCGGACTACGTCCTGGTCACGGTGAAGTCCGCCGACACCGCGGCCGCCGCCAGGGAACTCGCTCCGCACCTGGGCCCGGACACGGTGGTGGTGAGCTTCCAGAACGGCCTGCGCAACGTGGAGGTCCTCGCGGCCGGGCTCCCGTCCCACCGGGTGCTGGCCGGGATGGTCCCCTACAACGTGGTGCGGACCGGCGCGGCCGCCTTCCACCAGGGCAGCGGCGGCTCCGTGGTGCTGGCGGCCGAGGAAGGAGCGGAGGCCCTCGCCGACGCCGCCCGGGCGGCCGGGCTGCTGCTGGAACTGCGGCCCGACATGCCGGCCGTCCAGGCGGCGAAGCTGCTGCTGAACCTCAACAACGCGGTCAACGCGCTCTCCGGCCTGCCGCTGCGCGAACAGGTCGGGCAGCTGGCGTACCGGCGGTGCGTGGCGCGCTGCCAGCTGGAGGCGCTGGCGGTGTTCCGGGCCGCCGGAGTGGTGCCAGCCCAGCTCGGCCCGGTGCCACCGGAGGTGATGCCGCAGGTCCTGGAACTGCCGGACGCGCAGTTCCAGGAGCTGGCCGGGGCCAGCCTGCAGATCGACGCCACCGCCCGCACCTCGATGTGGGAGGACCTCCAGCGCGGACGGCCCACCGAGATCGACTCGCTCCAGGGCGAGGTCGTCGCCCTCGCCGAGCGCCATGGGCTCACCGCGCCCGCCAACGCCCGGCTGATCGCCCTCGTCCGCGAGGCCGAGGCGGCCGCCCCCGGCGCGGCACGCGGCTGGACCGGCCCCGAGCTCCTCGCCGAGGTCGAGGCCCCGGCCGGGCCGCGGTGACGGGGCGGGACGACGGGGCGGGCTCCGGCCGGGGTTGCTCGGCGTCCACTTCCCTTCGAGGCCGGTAAGACCTCTCTCGTGCGATCGAGCCATGGTGACCTACCACCCCGACCTCGACCAGATCCCAGTAGAAGACGTCCTGGCCGTCCTGGCCGCCCTGGGCGACCTGGTGCGGCTGTTCATCGTGCGCGAACTCGCCTCCTCCACCGATCCGCGTACCTGCGGAAGCCAGCCCGTCTCCGTCACCAAGGCCGCCGCCACCCACCACCGGCGCGCCCTGCGCGAGGCCGGGATCACCCGTGAGCGCCGCGAGGGCCGCACCAAGGTCGTGGAACTGCGCCGCGCCGAACTCGACGCCCGCTTCCCGCACCTCCTCGGCCCCGTCCTCGCCGCCGCGCCGTCCGCCCCGGACACGGCGCCCCCGGCCTGACGCAGCGCCTGCGAGCCCCGGCGACCCACGGTGCGCACAGGAAGTCGGCCGGGCCGACTTCCCGCGCACGCGGGGCCAGCCGCGGGGGCTAGGAGAAGTCCTGGCCCGGGCGGCCTGCTCGGCGGGCAGGACCCCGGCGACCCGCGGCGTGCGCAGGAAGTCGGCCGCTTCGACTTCTCGTGCGCGCCGGGCCGGTTGCGGGGGTTGGGGGAAGTTCAGGGCCGGGTGGCTGTGCGGGACGCCGGTTTCCAGGGGGTGGTGGGCCTGGGTGGTCTGTTCGGCGGGTGGGGCTTCGGGGCGTGTGGTGTGCGTGGGAAGTCGGCGGGTTCGACTTCTCGCGCACACCGGGCCGGCTGCGGGGGCTAGGAGAAGTCCAGGACCAGCCGGCCGCGGAGGCCGCCGGCTTCCAGGAGGCGGTGGGCTCGGGCGGCCTGCTCGGCGGGCAGGACCCCGGCGACGTGCAGGGTCAGGACGCCCGCCTCCACCTGGCGGCACAGCGCGTCCAGCCGCTCGGTGTGCGCGATGGCGTCCGCCACCATCACCGGGTGGACGCGGATGCTGCGTCCGGCCGGGCCGGGCCAGCCCCGCAGCGCGGCCAGGGCGCCGCCGTCGGCCACGGCGGGCACGACCTCGGTGGTCTGGTCGGAGCCGTCGACCAGCCCGGGGACGCCGTCCGGCAGCAGTACCCGGATGCGGGCGGCGACCTCGGGGCCGCGCTCCACGACGTGATCGGCGCCGAACCGCCGGACGCGCTCGACGTCCCGTGGCGAGGCGTCCGCGACGACCGTCAGCCCGTCGGCCTTGGCGAGCTCCACCGCGTACCCACCGACGGCACCGGCCGCGCCGGTCACGGCGACCGTCCCGCCGGGCGGCACGGCCAGCGCGTCCAGGGCGAGACGGGCGGTCATGGCGTTCATCAGCAGGGTGGACGCCGCGGGGAGGTCCACCTTCTCCGGCGCCGGCACCACGGAGGCGGCGGGCACCACGATCCGTTCGGCGTAGGCCCCGCCGCGCTCACCCGTGAACCGCACGACGGCGACCACCCGTTGGCCGACCGCGAGCCGCCCGTCCGCCCCCGGGCCGAGCTGGTCGATCACGCCGGCGGCGTCCATGCCGGGCACGAACGGCGGCCTGCGGTCGGGCATCCGCACGGCGTGGCCGCCGCGCCGCAGCATCACGTCGGTCGGGTTCACGGCGGCCGCGTGCACCCGGATGCGGACCTCGCCGGGGCCCGCCTGCGGTTCGGGCAGGTCCAGGACGCGCAGTACGTCGGGGTCGCCGAATTCTTCAAGTCCGATGGCCTTCATGCCACTTGCCAATCGCGGGGGCGTTCCCGGTGTTCCCGTGGTTCCGCGTGGATTCGGACCAGGCCGACTCCCGGTGTGCGAACTCCCGCTCCCGCTCGGCCGGTTCGGCCCCGCTCGCTCAGCCCCGCGGCCAGGGCCGGCCGTCGAGCCGCTCGATGCCGATGTTGAAGCGGCGCAGGTACTCGGCGAAGGTCGCGATGTCCTCCTCCGGCCAGTCCGCCATCACGAGGTCGAGCGCCCGCACGTGTGCCTCGCGTTCGCCGTCCAGCCGGCGCCGCCCTTCCTCGGTCAGCCGGAACTTGCGGGCGATGCCGCCGTCCGGGTCCGGGATGCGGTCGAGGAGCCCGGCCGTGGTGAGTGCCGCAGTCTGGCGGTTGAGCGTGGAGACGTCCAGGCCGAAGGCGTCGCTGAGCTGCCCGATCGACATGGGCCCCTGGGCCGCGACGCGGCTGAGCAGGATGTAGGCGCCGCGTTCGAGCTGGCTGCCCTCGGGGCGGCGGTCGTCGACCTGGTTGAGGTCGCGGTGCCGGGCGAACACCAGGAATTCGAGGGCGACCTCGTGCGTGGGGCTGGCCATGTCGAAGTCCCTTCCTCGCCGCTTTGAGCTGCGGTTTCCTCGTGGATCGCGTCCAGTATGCCAGAGATGTGCGCATCCCACATGATGTGCACGGCGCACATCATGTGTAGCCTGATCAGTCTGTGCTATCTGCACATGGTGTGCGAACCGCATACTCCTGCACCCCCGAATGCCCGAGGAGGCCCGTCATCAACGGCCCCGCCCCCACCCCCCGCACCGGTCCGATCGTGGCGACGCTCGCCTTCACCGGTACCGTCGCCGCGATCATGCAGACCCTGGTCACCCCGCTGATCAGCGAGCTCCCGCAACTCCTGCACACCACCGCGTCCAACGCTTCCTGGGTCATCACCGCGACCCTGCTGTCCGCCGCCGTCTTCGTTCCGATCAGCGGCCGCCTCGGCGACCTCCTGGGCAAGCGGACGATGCTCATCGCCTCCTGCGTTCCGCTGCTGCTCGGCTCGGTGCTGTGCGCGGTGGCCGACTCCGTGGTGCCGATGATCGCCGGCCGGGCCCTCCAGGGCATGGGCATGGGCCTGGTGCCGATCGGCATCAGCCTGCTGCGCGACGTCCTGCCGCCCGAGCGGCTCGGCTCGGCGATCGCGCTGGTCAGCGCCTCCATGGGCATCGGCGGCGGGCTCGGCCTGCCGATCGCGGCCGGCGTCGCCGACTACGCCAGCTGGCGGGTGCTGTTCTGGGGCACCGCCGTGCTCACCGTCGTCATCATCGGGACGCTCTGGAAGGTCATCCCGGCCCCGGCTCCGTCCCCCGACGGGCGCCGCCGGGCCGGCGGCCGCTTCGACTTCGTCGGCGCGATCGGTCTGAGCGTCGGCCTGGTCTGCCTGCTGCTGCCCGTCTCCAAGGGCGGCGACTGGGGCTGGGGCAGCACCCGGACCCTCGGCCTGTTCACCGTCTCCGCCGCGATCCTGATGGTCTGGGCCCGCTGGGAGCTGCGCGTCACCGACCCGCTGGTCGACCTGCGGGTCACCGCGCGCCCGCGCGTGCTGCTGACCAACGCCGCCTCCGTCCTCGTCGGCTTCGGCATGTACGCCCAGGCGCTGATCGTGCCGCAGCTGCTCCAGCTGCCGGAGGCCACCGGCTACGGGCTGGGGCAGTCGATGCTGGCGATGGGCCTGTGGATGGCGCCCGGCGGGCTGATGATGATGGTGGTCTCCCCGCTGGGCGGCAAGCTGTCGGCCGCGCGCGGACCGAAGTTCACCCTGGTCGCCGGGGCGCTGACGATCGCCGTCGGGTACGGGCTGGCCCTGCCGCTGATGGGCGCCACCTGGGGCGTGCTGATCGTGACGATCGTCTGCAACAGCGGTGTCGGCCTGGCCTACGGCGCGATGCCCGCGCTGATCATGAGCGCGGTGCCGCTGTCCGCGACGGCCTCGGCGAACAGCTTCAACACCCTGATGCGGTCGCTGGGCACCTCGGTGTCCGCCGCGGTGATGGGCGTGGTGCTGTCGCAGATGACCATCGACCTGGGCGGGCACGCCCTGCCCTCGGAGGGCGGCTTCCGGGTCGGCCTGGTGATCGGCTGCGCCGTCGCACTGATCGCGGCCGCCGTCGCCGCCGTCATCCCCGCGCCGCCGGAGCCCCGGCTGCGCGCCGTCCCCGCCCAGGAGACCGTCGGCGAAGAGGCGGCGGACCCGGCGACCACCTGAGCGTCCCGCCTGTCCCACCCCTGTCCCGGGTGTGCGCCGCGGCCGTGTGCCGTGGTGCGTGCCCGGGACGTTCGCGTGTCGGCGTCGGGCGGTGCGAAGCGGGGCGGGGCCGTCTAGGCCCGCGGTTCGACCGTCGCCGTGAGGGCGCCCGGCAGTTCGGCGCAGGCCGCCCGGAGCCGTCGCGCGAGGTCGGCGCGGGTGTGCCCGGACGGCTGTGCCACCCAGCCGTCCATTGCCTGGTGGAACGCCGCGACCAGCATGTCCATCGCCAGCCGGGCGCGCAGTGCGGCGCCGCCCGGGGTGCCGCCGAGGGCGAAGCGGCGGTCGATCGTCGCGACCGCCTCGCGGGTCGCCCGTTCGCAGAAGGCGAGTCCGTGGGCGTCCATCGAGGGCGTCCGGGCGGCCAGCCGACGGCTGGCGAGGGCGCGTTCGGCCCAGTTCTCGGCCGGCATCCGGTCGATCGCCCCGATGAGGGTCTCCTCCAGGACGGCCAGCAGCCGGCCGCCGTCGGGCGGCCGGCTCTCCAGCACGTCCAGGAACGTCGCCCACAGGTCCTGGGTGGGCGCCATCGCGACGTCTTCCTTGCTGGTGAACGCGCGGAAGAAGGTCCGCTTGGAGACCTCGACGGCCTCGCACAGCCGGTCCAGCGTCACCCCGTCGAAGCCGTGCTCGCCGAACAGTTCCAGGGCGGTGTCGATCAGTGCCTGACGGGTGCGCAGCTTCTTGCGCTCGCGTAGCGGGAGCGTGCCGGCCGGGGCCTTCGGGGTCTCGGGGGCCGGGGCTCCGTGCGTCGTGGCGGCCTGCTGGGGGTTCATCGCGGTCAGTCTAGTCGGGGCCGGAATGCCACCTGTAGGCTTATGCCACTCAGTGGCAGAATCTTGGGGAGGATCTTCCATGCGCGCACTCCTGGTCGACCGCTCGGCCCCCGGCGGCCTGCGCCTCGGCGCGGCCCCGGACCCCGAACCGGCGCCCCACCAGGCCCTGGTCCGGGTCACCGCGACCTCGCTCAACTACGGCGAGGTCGCCTTCGGCCTCGCATCGGCCCCCGACGGCACCGTCCTCGGCTGGGACGCCGCCGGAATCGTGGAACGCGCCGCCGCCGACGGCTCCGGCCCCGCCGAGGGAACCCCGGTGGTCACCCTGATGCCGGCCGGCGGCTGGGCCGAACTGCGGGCGGTGGACACCGGGTTGATCGGCGTTGCCCCCGTCGGCGCCGACCTCGGCGCCCTCGCCACCATCCCGGTCGCCGCCGCCAGCGCCCTGCGCGCGCTGCACCGGATCGGCCCGCTGCTCGGCCGCGCCGTCCTCGTCACCGGTGCTACCGGCGGGGTCGGCCGCTACGCCGTCCAGCTCGCCCGGGCGGCGGGCGCGCACGTCGTGGCGTCCACCGGCTCGCCCGACCGGAACGGCGAACTGCTGCGCGGACTCGGCGCCCACGAGGTGATCGCCTCGCCGAAGGAGGCTGCCGGACCGGTCGACGGTGTGGTCGACCTCGTCGGCGGGCCCCAACTGGTCGAGGCGTACGAGGCGTTGGCGCCGGGAGGAGTCCTGGTCGCCACCGGCCACAGCTCCGGGAAGGGGGAGGACTTCGCGTTCGGCACCCTCTTCGGCGACGCGGCCCGGCACGACCGCTCGGTGGTCTCCTTCTACCTGCTCGCGTGCACCGGCCTCGGCCGCGACCTCGGCTGGCTCGCCCGCCGGGTGGCGGCGGGCGACCTGGACCCCGGCGTCACCTGGCGCGGCGACTGGGACGACGCGGCCGAGGCGGTCGACGCCCTGCTCGGACGGCGGCTGCACGGCAAGGCGGTGCTGACCGTCGCCGGCTGAGGCCGGGCCCGGACAGGGCCTGTGCGGGGGACCTCCGCGAGGTCCGTGCGGTGGCCGTGCGAGGTCCGTGCGAGGTCCGTGCGGGGCCCGCGCGGTGGCCGCGCGGTGGCCGTGCCGGGGTGTCGGCCCACTCGGACGGGTCAGGAGCTGTCGCTGTGGAGCGGGATGTTGCCAAGCATGGGGACGTACGGGCCCCTCGGCCGCCGAACACCGACCAGGAGAGGGATCCTCGGTGCGTGAACTCCACAGTCCCCCCAGCCACGGCCGACCCGGCCACCGCCCGCCGTCCGGCCGTCCCGCGGGCGGTGACGGGCGGGCGGGCCGGAGGTGGATGCCGCAACGCACGGTCGCGCTGATCGTGGCGGCCTCCGGTGTCGCCGTGCTCGCGGCCTGCGGCAGCGGCTCGTCGGGCACGTCGGCCGGATCGCCGTCCGCCACCGCGCCCAACGCCGGCGCCTTCTCCGGCGAGCCGCCCTCCGCCGTCGCCTCGGCCGCGGAGTCGCTGCTGGCCTCGGCGTCGGCCGCGGCGGTCTCGGCGTCGGAGGCCTCGGTGGCGGCCGCCGCCTCCAACGCCGCGGCGGCCGCCTCCTTCGAGGCGTCGGCCTCGGCCCAGCAGGCGGCGACCCGGGAGAAGGCCGCCTCGGTGCTCAGCGGGGTGACGGACGGCGGCAACGCGATCGGCGACATCGGCATCACCGGCATCGCGCGGCAGAACACCGGCGGCCTGCACGCCGTGG
>NZ_JBEZUT010000239.1:0-13638 GCF_040636595.1 Kitasatospora sp. NPDC036755 | reverse complement strand
AGCAGCTCGCCGCCGCGCACGCCGCCGCCGACAACCAGCTGGCCGCCGCCCAGGCCGAGATCGGCCGCCTCAAGTCGCAGGCCATCGCCGAGCAGGCCCGGGCCGAGCAGCAGCTCGCCGCGGCCAAGGCCGAGATAGAGCGGCTGCGCGCCGAGGCGATCGCCGAGGCGGAACGCACCCGCCGCGAGGCCGCCGAACTGCGCGCCCAGGCCGAGCGGGCCGCCGAGCAGCTCCAGGCCGACGCCGAGGCCGCGGCCGAGCGCAGGGTCGCCGACGGCGAGGCCGCCAACGAGCAGCGCTCGCAGACCGCCCGGGCCGAGGTGGCCCGGATGGTCGCCCAGGCCACCAAGGAGGCGTCGGCGATCCGCGCCGAGGCCGAGGCCGTCCGCACCGAGGCCGCCACCAAGCAGGCCGAGGCCGAGGCCGCCAAGGCCGCCGCGGCCGAGGAGAGCGAGCGGCTGCGGGCCACCGCCGAGTCGGTGGCCGCCGAGCTGAGGGCCGAGGCCGAGGCGGCGATCGCCGAACTGCGCGCCCTGGCCGAACGGGACGTCGCCGAGCTGCGCGCCCAGGCCGCCGCCGACGCCCAGCGGCTGCGCGGCGAAGCCGAGGAGGAGGGCCGGGCGGCCGGCGCCAAGGACGCCACCGTCCACCTCGCCAAGGCCGCCAAGACCGCCGAGGAGGTGCTCGCCCGGGCCGACGCGGATGCCGAGACCGTCCGCGGCGAGGCCGCGGCCGAGGCCGAGCGGATCCGCACCGAGGCCGCCGCCGAGGCGCAGCGGCTGCGCGAGCAGGCCCAGGCCGCCGTCGAGCAGGCCCAGAACGCCGCCCTGGACGACGCCGCCGCGATCCGCGAGCGGATCGAGCAGATGCAGGACGAGGCGGCCCGGCTGCGGGCCGAGGCCGAGGAGCTGCGCGCCCAGGCCGCCGCGGAGGCCGACCGGGTGCGCGGCGAGGCCCGCCGCCAGGCCGTGGTCCAGATCGAGGAGTCGGCGAAGAACGCCGAGGAGCTGCTCACCAAGGCCAAGGCCGACGCGGACGAGCTGCGCGCGGGTGCCGCCGAGGAGGTCGAGCGGCTGCGCGAGCAGGCCCAGGAGCAGGCCGCCGAGACCCAGGGCCGAGCCGAGCAGACCCTGACCCGGGCCCGCGCCGAGGCCCAGAAGATCACCGAGACCGCCGAGCAGCAGGGCCAGGACGCGCTCGCCGCCGCCAAGGCCGCGGCCGCCGAGAACCGCGCCGCCGCCGAGCGCGACACCGCAGAACTCCGGCGCGAGGCAACCGAGTTCGACCAGCGGGTGCGATCCGAGGCGACGGGCACCGCGGAGGCCGTGACCGCCGAAGCGCAGGCCGGGGCGAACGCCCTCCGGGACGCCGCGGTGGCCGACGCCGAGCGGGTGCGGACCGAGGCCGACGCCGAGGCCGCCCGGACCCGGGCCGAGGCCGAGGCCGCCGCGAACGCGCTGCGCGAGGAGAGCCTGCGCGAGCGCGAGGAGGCCTCCGACGGGCTGCGGCGCGAGCGCGAGGAGACCTCCGAGCACCTGGACGCCGCCGAGGCCGCCCGCGAGCAGGCCGAGCGGGCCGCGGCGGAGACCGTCGCCGAGGCCGAGCAGGCCGCCGGAGAGCTGCGGGCCCTCGCCCAGCGCGAGACCACCCAGCAGCGCGAGAGCGCCGAGGCCTACGCCGACCGCGTCCGCACCGAAGCCGAGCAGCACGCCACCGACCTCACCCAGCGCACCGCCGCCGAGACCGCCGAGGTCCGCGAGGCGACCGCCGAGCACGTCGCCGAGCCGCGCACAGCCGCCGACGCCTACGCCGAGGAGCAGCGCACCACCGCCGACGCGTACGCCGAGGAGCAGCGCACCACGGCCGACACCTACGCCGCCGAGGTGCGCGAGCAGGCCGACGCCCAGGCCGAGGCCCGGCGCGCCGCCGCCGACGAGGTCCTGGAGCGCGCCGAGGCCACCGCCGAGCAGCGCCGGGCCGAGGCGGCCAAGGACGCCAAGGCCACCCGCGAGAAGGCCGCCGCCGAGCTGGCCCTGGCCAACGAGCAGGCCTCGACCGTCCGGGCCGAGGCCGGCCGCGAGCTGTCCGAGGCCCGCGCCACCGCCGACAACATCCGCGCCGAGGCCACCGCCGAGCTGGAGCAGGCCAAGGCCGACCGCGCCGAGCTGATCGCCGCCGCCAAGGCCGAGGGCGCCGAGCTGGTGGCCGCCGCCGAGGACGAGGCCGCCGAGGTCCGCCAGTCGGTGGCCGGCATGCACGAGGCCGCCGCCGAACAGATCGCCGCGCTCAGGGCCGCCGCCGAGCAGGAGGCCGCCGAGGTCCGCGAGGCGGCCGAGCAGGACGCCACCGAGCTGCGCGAGCTGGCCGAGCGGGAGACCACCGAGCAGCGGGAGTCCGCCGACGCGTACGCCGCCGAGCTGCGCAGCCTGGTCGAGCGCGAGAGCGCCGAACAGCGCGAGCTCGTCGACCGCGAGACCGCCGACCTGCGCGCCCGCACCGAGGCCGAGACCACCGCCCTGCGCGAGCAGACCGAGCTGGAGCTGGCCGCCGAGCGGGAGGCCACCGAGGAGGAGCTCGGCCGGCAGCGCGCCGAGGCCCTCGCCTACGACGAGCAGCTGCGCGCGGACGCCGAGGCCGAACTGCGCGCCGCGCAGGAGGCCGCCGAGCAGCTGCGCGCCGACGCCGAGGCGCAGGCCGCCCGTACGGTGGCCGAGGCCGAGGCCCAGGGCGCCCGCAGCATCGCCGACGCCGAGGAGCTGTCCGCCGGCCTGCGCGCCGAGGCCGACGAGTACGCGCTCGCCACCCGCACCCTCGCCGACGAGTACGACTCCGCCACCCGCTCCCGCGCCGACGCCTACGACGCGGGGACCAGGGAGGCCGCCGAGCAGTTCGACAAGGCCACCCGCGAACGGGCCAAGTCCGTCCTGGAGAAGGCCTTCGCGGACGCCGAGGCGCTCGGCGAGGACGCCCAGACCACCGCGCTGGCCACCACCGCCGCCGCCGAGGAGCAGGCGGACGCGATGGTCGCCGCCGCCCGCAAGGAGGCCGACCGGCTGGTCGCCGCCGGCGAGGCGGCCGGCCAGGGCGAGGTCGAGAAGGGCCGCTCCGACGCGGACGCCCTGCTCGCCGAGGCCCGCCGGGACGCGACCGCGATCCGCGAGCGCGCCGAGGAGCTGCGCGAGCGCACCGACGCCGAGGTCGAGGCCCTGCACGAGCGGGCCCGCAAGGAGAACGCGGCGGCCATGAAGTCGGCCGGCGAGCGGGTGGACGCGCTGGTGACGGCCGCCCAGGAGCAGCTGACCGAGGCCGAGGAGCAGGCGGTGGCCACCGTCGCCGAGGCCGAGGACCGCGCGGCGGCCCTGGTCACCGCGGCCGAGGACCGCGCGGCCGAGCTGACCTCGGAGGCCTCCGCGGAGGCCAGCAAGGTCCGGCTGTCCGCCGTCCGCAAGGCCGAGGGCCTGCTGAAGGAGGCGGAGACAAAGCTCGCGAACTCCACCGACCGGGCCGAGGCGCTCATCGGGAAGGCCGAGGCCAGGCTGCGGTCCTCCGAGGCCGAGGCCGAGGAGCGGCTGGAGCGGGCCTCGGCCGAGGCGGAGAAGCGGCTGCGGGACGCCGACGAGGCCGCGGACGAGCAGATCGAGCTGGCGAAGGCGGAGGCCGAGCGGCTGCTCGCCGAGGCGAAGGCCGAGGCGAAGCGGGTCACCGACGAGGGCCGGCGCGAGCTGGACGAGCTGGTGCGCCGCCGCAAGGACATCAACACCGAGATCTCCAGGGTCCAGGACGTGCTGTCCGCCCTGGAGGCGTTCGAGGCACCGTCACCGGTCGCCCAGGCCAACGGGGGAAGCAGCAACAAGAAGGACGGGGGCGCCAAGGCCGGTGCCGGAGTTGGCTCCCCCCGGTCGGGTGGCAATCGCTCCAAGAGCTCACCACCCGATTGAGCGGACATTGGCGGTCATTGTCCGTGAGAGAACGGCATAACGCCGTCGACACTCCGGTACCGTGTCAGGATTCCCTCAACCACCTCAGCGGTTTGACGACAGGAAGCCCAGAACCCCATGAGCGACAGTCACTCCCCTCACGGCTTCGACCTGGTGCGCCGTGGGTACGAGCGCGCCCAGGTCGACGAGCGGATCACCAAGCTGGTGGCCGACCGTGACAGTGCCTTGACCCGGATCAGCGCGCTGGAGAAGCGCATCGAGGAGCTCCACCTGGAGACCCAGTCCGCCCAGGCGGCGGTCGTGGAGCAGGAGCCCTCCTACGCCGGTCTCGGCGCCCGGGTCGAGAAGATCCTGCGACTCGCCGAGGAGGAGGCCAAGGACCTGCGCGACGAGGCGCACCGCGCCGCCGAGCAGCACCGCGAGCTCGCCGAGGCCGCCGCCCAGCAGGTCCGCACCGAGGCCGAGAACTACGCCAAGGACCGCAAGGCCAAGGCGGAGGACGAGGGCCTGCGGATCGTCGACAAGTCCAAGAGCGACGCCGCCCAGCTGCGCGCCGAGGCCAACAAGGACGCCCAGAACAAGCGCGAGGAGGCGGACGCCCTCTTCGAGGACACCCGCACCAAGGCCGCCCAGGCCGCGCTGGAGTTCGAGACCAACCTGGCCAAGCGCCGCGAGCAGTCCGAGCGCGACCTGGCCGCCCGTCAGGCCAAGGCCGAGAAGCGCCTGGCCGAGATCGAGCACCGGGCCGAGCAGCTGCGCCTGGAGGCCGAGAAGCTGCGCACCGACGCCGAGCGCCGCGCCCGCCAGACCGTCGAGACGGCCCAGCGCCAGTCCGAGGACATCGTGGCGGACGCCAACGCGAAGGCGGACCGCATCCGCAGCGAATCCGAGCGCGAGCTGGCGGCGCTCACCAACCGCCGCGACAGCATCAACGCCCAGCTGACCAACGTCCGCGAGATGCTGGCGACGCTGACCGGCGCGGCCGTGGCCGCCGCCTCGCTGCCGACCGACGACACCCTGGGCGTGCCCGCCCAGCAGTCGCGCTGACGCACACCGGCCGAGCGGTACCGCAGGCCCTCACCCCCCCGGGTGAGGGCCTGTCGGCTGTCGTGCCGTCACCGCCCCTGGCGCTTCCGCCCGCGGGCCCCGCTACCTCGGGTAGGCGCCGTCCGGCCGCTGGTACCCGCTGCTGAGCTGGTTGCCCTCGTCGTCCGAGACGGTGCCGAACCAGGAGGTGCACCAGACCGACACCGAGTCCGGCCAGTACTGCACCTCGAAGGGGTGCCCGGGCCCGTAGTCGCCGTACGAGGTGACGATGAAGGTCTCCCCCGGGCGCATCCAGTAGTCCTCGCCGAGCGGTTCCAGGGTCAGCTCGACCAGTCCCTCGCCCCGGTTGGTCACCGGCATCCGGCCGGTCACCTCCAGCGCGGAGAAGTCCCAGGCCGCCGCGTCCTGGCTCTCCTGGCTCATCCTGCGGCCACCCGGGCGAGCAGGGTGCGCGCGGCGGCGTCGAAGGCCTCGGGCGCCTCCAGGGCGCTCAGGTGGCCCACCCGGGGCAGGACGGTCAGCTCGGCGTCCGGCCGGGCGCGCACCATCGCCTCGGCCTCCTCCGGCCCCACCAGGGCGTCCAGGGCGCCCGCCACGATCGCGACCGGCACCCGCAGGCCGGCCAGGACGTCCAGGGAGTCCGGGCGGGCCGCCATGGCCCGCTGGGCCCAGGCGACGGAGGCCGGCGGCGCGGCGGAGATCATCGTCTGCACCCGGTCCACCAGGTGCTGGGAGTCCGGGCCGAGCTGCCCGGCCGCGGTCCGCTCGTCCAGCAGCAGCTGCACGCTGTCCCGCGCGGTGACGGCGGCGGCGATCCGCTCCCGGTTGGCCCGGACCGCGTCGGTGTCGGCGGTGGCCCGGGTGTTGGCCAGCAGCAGGCCGGCCAGCCGGTCGGGGTACCGGCGGGCGAAGGCGAGCGCCACGTAGCCGCCCATGGAGAGCCCGCCGACCACGGCGCGCTCGATCCCGGCCGCGTCCAGCAGCAGCGCGAGGTCGTCCGCGACCGGGTCCAGCGAGGGTTCGTCGGCGCCCAGCCCGGTGCCGCCGAAACCCCGTTGGTCGGGGGCGAGCACCCGCGCTTCGTCCCCGGTCGTTCCGGGCAGCGCGTCCAGCTGGGACGACCACATCGAGGCGTTCAACGGAAAGGCGTGCAGCAGCACGAGTGGTGTTCCGGTGCCGCTCTCGCGGACCGACACTGCGGAGGGGAGCTGGGTCATGCCACCAACCTATTCCGGCGCGCCGTGCGGGCCCACTCAGCGGGCCGCCCTATCCCCTTTGTCCTAGCCTGGCAAGGGACCGAGGGAGCGCGAATGATCGAGCTGCACGACCTGACGAAGCGTTACGGCAAGACCCTCGCCGTGGACCGCCTCAGCTTCCAGGTGCCCCGGGGCGTGGTGACCGGCTTCCTCGGCCCCAACGGCGCCGGCAAGTCCACCACCATGCGGATGATCCTCGACCTCGACCGCCCCACCGCCGGCCGGGTCACCATCGACGGCAAGCACTACGGCCAACTCAGCGAGCCGCTCAAGTACATCGGCGCGCTGCTGGAGGCCAAGGCCGTCCACCCCGGCCGCACCGCCCGCGACCACCTGCTCTGGCTCGCCCAGAGCAACCGCATCCCGGTACGCCGGGTGGACGAGGTGCTCGCCCTGGTCGGCCTCACCCCGGTGGCCCGCCGGCGGGCCCGCGGCTTCTCCCTCGGCATGGGCCAGCGCCTGGGCATCGCCTCCGCCATGCTGGGCGACCCGGAGATCGTCATGTTCGACGAACCGGTCAACGGCCTCGACCCGGAGGGCATCCTCTGGGTCCGCAACCTGATGAAGCGCCTCGCCCGCGAGGGCCGGACGGTCTTCGTCTCCTCCCACCTGATGAGCGAGATGGCCGTCACCGCCGACCACCTGGTGGTCATCGGCCGGGGCCGACTGCTCGCCGACCTCCCGATGCCGGAGTTTATCCGGCGCAACTCCCGCTCCGCCGTCCGGCTGCGCAGCCCGGAACCCGAGCGGCTGCTCGACGTGCTGACCGGGGCCGGCCTGCGGTACGAGCCCGGCCCGGACGGCTCCCACGAGGTGGTCGACGGGGACATCGCCCGGCTCGGCGAGCTGCTCGCCGGGCACGGCGTGGTGCTGCACGAGCTCAGTCCGCAGCAGGCCTCGCTGGAGGAGGCCTTCATGCGGATGACGGCCGACTCGGTGGAGTACCACGCGGGCGAGGGCCCGGGCCGGGACGCGGCCGGCGCGCCCACCGGGTGGGGCGCCGGCTGGAAGGCGGACGGCGGCCGGCCGACGACCACGGAACAGCAGGAGGAGAACTGAGATGGCGTCCTTCCCGGCGGTCCTGCGCTCCGAGTGGACGAAGATCCGCAGCGTCCGCTCGACGGTCTGGACGCTCGCGCTGACCTTCGTCGTCACGGTCGGCGTCGGCGCGCTGCTGGCCCTGCTCACCAACAACAACTTCGCCGAGTTCCGGGGGAACCGGCAGACCCCGTTCGACGCCACCAGCACCGTCTTCTCCGGCATCGAGCTCGGCGAGCTGGCGATCATCGTCTTCGGCGTGCTGGCGATCGGCAACGAGTACAGCAGCGGCATGATCCGGCTCACCCTGGCCGCCGTCCCGCAGCGCGCCACCCTGCTCGCCGGCAAGACGGCGGTGCTCGGTGCGCTCGCCCTCGCCGTCTCGGTGGTGACGGCCTTCGTCACCTTCTTCGTCGGCCAGTCGCTGCTCGGCCCGCACTCCACCACCATCGGCGAGCCGAACGTGCTGCGCGCGGTGTTCGGGGCCGCCCTGTACCTGACGATGCTCTGCCTGTTCGCGGCGGGCGTCACCACGATGCTGCACAACCAGACGCTCGCGCTCGGCGTGCTGGTGCCCTTCTTCTTCCTGCTCTCGCCGATCCTCTCGGCGGTGCCGAAGGTCAAGACCCTGGCCCGCTACTTCCCCGACTACGCGGGCTCCCGGATGATGCTGGTGTACCAGCAGCAAGGCCAGCCGTACGGGCCGCTGGCCGGCTTCCTGATCTGCCTCGCCTGGACGGCGGCGGCCCTGGTCGGCGGCGTGCTGGTGCTCAAGAGGCGCGACGCGTAGCCGACCCCGGCCCCGTCGGCACCCCGGTCAGTACCGGGGAGCGCCGCGGCCCCGCAGCACGTTGGAGGCCCGGCGCTCCCGCGCGCCCCAGCAGGCGCGGTGCCAGTGCCGCCGGTCGTCCACCCCCGCGCCGTGCGCCGGCCAGGCCACCACGTGGCCCACCCCCGGCGGGATCTCCTGGTCGCAGCCCGGGCAGCGGTAGAACCGGCCGGCCGTCCCCGCGACCGTCTGGACCACCCAGTCGTCGCCCTGGTAGCTCTCGGTGCGGCGCAGCGATCCGCCGAGCGGGGCGGTCGGCTCCGCGCTCTCGCGGGGGGCGGCGCTCTTGATCCGGTTGCGGCGCGGCGACACGGCGGACTCCCTCTCCTCCTGGGCTGTGGATCGTTCCAGCCTACGACCGACCGGGCGTCCGCTCCCCTACTACCACGGGTCCGTCCGGCGCTTCGGTGTTTTTGCCGAGATCCACCCGATCATCGGGGAAATCCAGGTTTCAGCGTGCCATTGGCACATGACATCGGATACCCACAGGAGGAGAAGGCGGGGCCCGCAGACCCTGCGCGCACCCGAGGAGGCCCCACGATGAGCGAGACCAGCGCCCGAGCCGAGAGCGGCCGGCCCGCCGGGGTCCGGCTGCCCGCCGGTCCGACGCTGACCTCCGTCCCCCCGGTGACGGCCGTCGCGGGCGAGCCGCTGCCGGCGGCCCAGCGGGCCGGGGCGCTGCCGCCGTCCACCGGGCCGGTGCGGGTCGGGCTGTTCCTGCTGTCCGCGCAGTTCCCCGGGCAGAGCCACGGCGAGGCGCTGGAGCGCACCGTGAACTCCGCCGTCGAGGCGGAACGCGCCGGCCTGGACAGCGTCTGGCTGGCCGAGCACCACTTCGTGCCGTACGGGGTGTGCCCGGACGCCGCCACGCTGGCGGCGATGCTGCTCGGCCGCACCCGCCGGATCGGCGTCGGCACCGCGGTCAGCGTGCTCTCCACCCGCCACCCGGTGGGGCTGGGCGAGCAGGCCGCGCTGCTGCACCTGACCTCCGGCGGACGGTTCACGCTCGGGGTGGGCCGCGGCGGGCCGTGGATCGACCTGGACGTGTTCGGCGGCGGCGTGGACGCCTTCGAGAAGGGCTTCCCGGAGCGCCTGGACCTGCTGCTGCGCTGGCTGCGCGGCTCCCGGGTCGGCGCGGACGGCCCGCAGTTCTCGTTCCCCGAGGTCGCCGTGGTGCCGCGGGCCACCGAGGCGGTGCGGCGGCCGGCGCTGAGCAGCTGGCTGGGCCTCGGCGGGCGCTCCGGCCCGGTCCGCTTCCCGCGCCAGCGCCGGGAGGACACCGGCCTCGGCGAGGAACTCACCGTCGCCGGGCGGCCGGTGGCCGGCCCGCCCGTGGTGGTCGCCTGCACCTCGCCGGGCGGCGTGCGGCTGGCCGCCGAGCGCGGCCTGCCGATGCTGCTCGGCATGCACTCCGGGGACGACGACAAGCTGCGGATGCTGGAGCTGTACCGGACCGCCTGGCTGGCCGCCGGGCGCGGCGAGGAACAGCTGCGCCGGGTCGGCCGCCGGCACGTCGCGGCCGGGGTGGCCCAGGTCGACGACCGCGCCGCGGCGGCCCGCTCCACACTGCTGAACGCGATGCCCGGCTGGTTCGAGTACGGGCTCGGCGCCCACCGCACCGTGGACGGCCGGGAACGCGCGATGCGCGATCCGCGCCAGTACACCGAGCTGCTCTGTGACCTGCACGCGGTGGGCACCCCGCGGCAGTGCGCCGACCGGCTGCTGGCCACCGCCGAGCGCACCGGCATCCGGCGCTTCGCCCTGCTCGCCGAGGGCAGCGGCGACCAGGAGGCGACCCTGCACAACATCGCCCGGCTCGGCTCCGAGGTGCTGCCGCAGCTGGGCTGACCGGGCCCCGGGGGCCGGGCCGCCGCCCCTTCCCCCCGCACCGGGGGACGGGGCGGCCGGCGCCGTGGCGGGGGTCAGCAGTCCCGCAGTTCCTCGGACTGGTTCAGCAGCTGCTCCCGGACCGAGGTGAAGCGGTCGTACCGTGCCTCGTTCGCGTCCGACGGCAGGAACACCGCGACCCGGTGACAGTTCTGGAAGGCCAGCCGGACCCCGAAGTGGCGCTGGAGGGCGCCCCGGATGGCGTCGCTGGCGAGGGCGCGCAGGAGCTGGCCGCGGGCCTGCTCGCTGGGCGGCGGTACCTGGTTGTCGGCGAAGTCGGTGCCGTCGACCTTCGCCTGGGCGACCAGCGAGCTGATCAGGTCCCAGGCGTACGGCAGCGAGACGCGGACGCAGTCGACGAATTCCCGCTCGTCGACCTCGCCCCGCTCGGCCTTCTCCAGCAGGGCCGGTGAGACGTCGAGCGACATGGATTCTCCTCTCGCGGTCCACCCGCGCGGTGCCCGGGTGGTCGTGCGTAGGTCAAGCTCACAGTGAGGGTGGCGGATTCGCATGGGGCGTCCGGAACACCGAGGGACGGGGGTTTCCGGCGCCTTCGCGACGGCGGCGGCACCACGGGACGTAACGCCCTGGATACCGAACGCGCTCAGAACAGCGTGGCAGTCAACGGCGCGGCAGGCCCGTCATTCCTGTGGATTGCTCCGGAAATACGTTGCGGCACACCGGATTGGCCGGATCCCGTCGGATCGTTCATCTGAAGTCTCCATCCCCGTTGACAGCGCTCCCGCGAGCGTGCCGTCACACACCGTAGCGACCTGAGGGAGGGGGCGCCAGACCTCGGCGGGACGGCAGCGGGATCGCGGGACCTCCATGTTGGACGGGTTCGCGCTTTCTTCACCCTGCCGTCGTGGAATCGCATCAACTGGCCCCGGTGGGCTAGCGTGGTCGACCGTGCGTCTCGTAATTGCCCGCTGCTCAGTCGACTATGCCGGTCGGCTCTCCGCCCATCTGCCCTCCGCCACCAGGCTGATCCTGGTCAAGGCCGACGGCAGCGTCAGCATCCACGCCGACGACCGCGCCTACAAGCCGCTCAACTGGATGTCCCCGCCGTGCGCCCTCAAGGAGGCCGACGGGGTCTGGACAGTGGAGAACAAGGCCGGCGAGAAGCTCATCATCACGCTGGAGGAGGTGCTGCACGACTCGTCCCACGAGCTCGGGGTCGACCCGGGCCTGATCAAGGACGGCGTGGAGGCACACCTCCAGGAGCTGCTCGCGGACCGGATGGAGGTGCTCGGTGCCGGCTGGTCGCTGATCCGCCGCGAGTACCCCACCGCGATCGGCCCGGTCGACATCCTCTGCCGCGACGCCGACGGTGCCACGGTGGCCGTCGAGATCAAGCGCCGCGGCGAGATCGACGGCGTCGAGCAGCTCACCCGCTACCTCGAACTCCTCAACCGGGACCCTCTGCTGGCCCCGGTCAAGGGCGTCTTCGCCGCGCAGGAGATCAAGCCGCAGGCCCGCGTGCTGGCCACCGACCGCGGCATCGGCTGCGTGGTGCTGGACTACGACGAGCTGCGGGGCATCGACGACGACAAGCTCAAGCTGTTCTGACCGCTCAGGGCGAGATCGCCGGGGTGGTCGGGCTGGTCGTCCCGCCCGGGGTCGTCGAAGGCCCCGACGAGGGCGACGGCGAGGTCGAGGTGGGTGCCGGGGAGGACGGGCCGCGGCTCGTCTGCGACGACGACGGCAGCCCCGACGGCTGAGGCTGCTGCGACTGCTGGACCGGCGGCGACTGCCCCGGTGCGGGCGGCTGCGACTGCTGCGGGGCCTGCGAGTCCCCCGCCCCCGGCGAGGAGCTCGGCCTGCGCGTCGCCGAGGCGCTCGGCGAGCGCGGGGCGCTGCCGCTCGCGGACGGCTCGGGACTCGCCCCCTGCCCCGCCGGACTGCCCGCGCCGGTGCCGCCCGTCCCCGTTCCGGCGCTGCCGGAGGACTGCGGGAACGGCGGGTCCTGGGTGCCGCCGCCGTCCAGTCGGCCGCTGTGCGAGTCCCGGCCCTTGACCTCGTCCGGCCCGCTGAAGCTCATCGCCACCGCCGTGCCGAGCACCCCCAGGGTGAGCACCGCGGTGGACACCACCACCGCCCGCCGCCGCCTGCTGGACTTCAGGCCGGCCGGCACCCGGGCCGCGATCTTGCGGATCACCGGCGCACGGCCCGGCGAGGCCGCGGCGGGCGCGGCGGCCGGCAGCTGCCGGCCCTCGGCGCGCAGCAGGTCGAGCATCCGCCCGGCGGCGGCCACCCCGCGCTGCTCCCCCGACGTGGCCCGCAGGGTGAGCGCGGTCTCCAGTTCGGCGATGGCCCGGGACGGCTGCCGGTCGCAGATCGCGTGCACGGCCGCCTCGTGGTGGAACCAGGCCTGGTCGACGGCCGAGCCGGTGCGGCGGGCCGCCTCCAGGCCGAGCTGGAGTGCCCGTTCCCAGGCGCCCCAGCGCAGCGAGAGCGCCAGTGCGGGCGCGGCCGCGCGGGCGAGCCGGACCACCGCGTCGTGCCGCCCGGCCGTACGGTCCGCGAGCAGCACCCCGATCATCACCTCGGCCTCGGCGGCGATCTGCTCCAGCGTCACCGAGCTGTGTCCGACCCACCAGGCGAAGTGCTGGGCGGCGCCGTCGACGCAGCCCCGGGCCGGCCAGTGCGGGGCGAGCAGGTCGAGCGCGCCGGCGGTCAGCCGGTGGTGCCCGCCGATGGACACCGCCAGTCCCGCGTCGGTGAGTTCGGCGAGGGCGGCCTCGCCCTGTCCGACGTCGATCAGCGCCGGCAGGTGGGGCGCGGTGGGGCACTCGCCGCCGAGCGCGACGGCGAGCCGCAGCACGGCCTGCGCGGGCTCGCTCAGCCCCTCGGCGAGCCGGACCGCGGGCGAGGCCGTCTCCGCCACCGAGGGCAGCGGGACGGTGCGGCGCAGCGCGTCCTCCCGGATCGCCGGGTCCGGGTCGTGGACGGGCTCGTCGACGGCTCCGAAGACGTCCATCCGGTCGTCCTCGGCGGCGACCAGCGCGTCCACCGAGACGTCCCGCTGGCGCAGCAGGGCGGCGGCCTGGACGAAGCGCAGCGGCAGGCCCTCGGACTCGAACCAGAGGTCCACCGCCCAGGCCTTCTCGTCGACGTCCAGCGGACGGCCGGCCAGCCGGGCGGTGAGGGCGAGGCAGGCGGAGCGGGAGAGCCCGGCGACCAGGTGGTCCTGGAGCCGGGAGCCGGCCGCCGGCGGCGGGCTGTCCGGGGCGGCGGAGATCAGGAAGGCACAGCCGGGGGCGGCGGCGAGCAGCCGCTCCAGTTCGTCGCCGGAGGGCTCGGCGGCGTCGATCACCACGATCGCGCCGACCTCGGCGAGGTGGACGGCCAGCTGCCCGGGGTCGGGGCGGTAGCCGGGGGCGTGGTGGGTGGCCGCGAAGAGGTCCTGGAGCAGGTCGGAGAGGGTCCGGCGGTGGCCGCAGAGCTGCACCACTCCCCCGGGGGCGAGGTCGGCGGCGGCCTCGGCGACGGCCGACAGCAGCGCGCTGCGGCCCGAGCCGGCCTGGCCGACCAGGCGTATCGAACGGCCCTCGGCGAGCAGGCCGAGCAGTTCGGCGACGTCGGCCTCGCGGTCCAGCAGCGGCAGGTCGGAGGGACCGGCGCCGAGCGCGAGCGGGCCGAC
>NZ_JBEZUT010000238.1:0-13693 GCF_040636595.1 Kitasatospora sp. NPDC036755 | reverse complement strand
GCACCACCCCGTCGGCCCCCAACGGCGGTGCCTACATCACCACCCTGCAGAACCTCGGCTACGACTACGAGTCCGGCAAGCACCCGGCAGCGCGCGGGTCAGGCCCCGGCGGGCGCCGAACCGTCGACGGAGGCGGCGGCCGAGTCCGCGGCCGCGGCGAACGCGCCGTGGGCGAGGGTGTGGAGCAGGGCGGCCATGCCGTCCCGCTGGAGGGCGGCGCGATCGCCCTGGTCGGGGTTGGGGCCGAGGCTGTGCGGGGTCGAGTTGATCAGGCCGAAGACGGCGTGCACGGCGGCCCGCGCCACCGGCTCGGCGGCGGGGCCGGCCAGCGGCGGGTAGGCCTGCCGGACCACGTCCACCCACAGCTCGACGTAGCCGCGCTGGAGTCGGCGGACGGTGCGCCTGTCCTCCTCCTTGAGGTTCAGCAGTTCGCGGTCGTGCAGGGTGATCAGGTCCCGGTCGTCCAGGGCGAAGTCGACGTGGCCGCTGATCAGCGCGTCCAGCGTGGCGGCCGGGCCCTCACCGCCGCCGGCCCGGCGGCGCCCCTCGTCCAGCAGGCGCTCGCTGATGCCGATCAGCAGGTCGGCGAGCATCGCGTCCTTGCCCGCGAAGTGGCGGTAGAGGCCGGGGCCGCTGATCCCGACGGCCTTGCCGATCTCGTCCACGCCCACCCCGAGGAAGCCCCGGGCCGCGAAGAGCCTCGCGGCCTCCCGGCGGATCTGGTCGCGACGTGGGAGCGAGGAGGCGGCGGGGACGTTCGGCATGCCGTCCATCGTAGACAGTCGGGTTATCGGCCGTTAACCTGGGCGCGTAAGTTAACGTTAATTAACGTGGCGATCACGGGCGGACCGCACCCCGGCTGCCCACCTGGTGCCGAGGGCAAGGGAGCTCTTGGGAATGGTCATCTCAACCGCAGGCACACCCACCGGCGTCCGGCTCGGCGCGGCGACCGGCGCGGCGACCGGCGTGACGAACGGCACGGCGGTGGCTACCGGTGCCGCCCCGTCCGCAGCCGCCGCACCGGCACCGAGGCTCGGCAGCTCCGTCGACCCCGGGTCCGAGGCGTACCGCGCCAACACCGAGGCCCACCGGGCCCTGGTCTCCGAACTGCGCGCGAAGCTCGACGCCGCCGCCCTGGGCGGTGGCGCCAAGGCCCGCGCCCGGCACACCGCCCGCGGCAAGCTGCTGCCGCGCGACCGGGTGGACACCCTGCTCGACCCGGCCTCCCCCTTCCTGGAGCTGGCCCCGCTGGCCGCCGACGGGATGTACGACGGCGCCGCCCCCGCGGCCGGGGTGATCGCCGGCATCGGGCGGGTCGCCGGGCGCGAGGTGGTGGTGGTCGCCAACGACGCCACCGTCAAGGGCGGCACCTACTACCCGATGACGGTGAAGAAGCACCTGCGCGCCCAGGAGGTGGCGCTGGAGAACCGGCTGCCCTGCGTCTACCTGGTGGACTCCGGCGGCGCCTTCCTCCCGATGCAGGACGAGGTCTTCCCGGACCGCGACCACTTCGGCCGGATCTTCTACAACCAGGCCAGGCTCTCCGCCGCGGGCATCCCTCAGATCGCCGCCGTGCTCGGCTCGTGCACGGCCGGCGGCGCGTACGTCCCGGCGATGAGCGACCAGGCCGTGATCGTCCGCAACCAGGGCACGATCTTCCTGGGCGGTCCCCCGCTGGTGAAGGCCGCCACCGGCGAGGTGGTCACCGCCGAGGAACTGGGCGGCGGCGACCTGCACTCCCGCACCTCGGGCGTGACGGACCACCTGGCCGAGGACGACACCCACGCCCTCTCCATCGTCCGCACGATCGTCGCCGGGCTCGGCCCGCGCGGGGCCAAGCCGTGGCCGCTGGCCCCGGTCGAGCCGCCGGCCGTCGACCCGGCCGGCCTGTACGGTGCCGTGCCGGTCGACCCGCGCACGCCCTACGACGTCCGCGAGGTGATCGCCCGGCTGGTGGACGGCAGCCGCTTCGCCGAGTTCAAGGCCGAGTACGGCGCCACCCTCGTCACCGGCTTCGCGCGGATCCACGGCCACCCGGTCGGCATCGTCGCCAACAACGGCGTGCTGTTCGCCGAATCGGCCCTCAAGGGCGCCCACTTCATCGAGTTGTGCGACCAGCGCGGCATCCCCCTCCTCTTCCTCCAGAACATCACCGGGTTCATGGTCGGCCGGCAGTACGAGGCGGGCGGCATCGCCAAGCACGGCGCCAAGATGGTCAACGCCGTGGCCTGCACCCGGGTCCCGAAGCTGACCGTGGTGATCGGCGGCTCGTACGGAGCCGGCAACTACTCGATGTGCGGCCGGGCCTACTCACCCCGCTTCCTGTGGATGTGGCCGGGCGCCAAGATCTCCGTGATGGGTGGCGAGCAGGCGGCCTCCGTCCTCGCGACCGTCCGCCGCGACCAGCTGGAGGCGCACGGCGAGCAGTGGCCGGCCGAGGCGGAGGAGGAGTTCAAGCGCCCCGTCCGCGAGCAGTACGAGCGCCAGGGCAACGCCTACTACGCCACCGCCCGGCTCTGGGACGACGGCGTGATCGACCCGATGGACACCCGCACCGCCGTCGGTCTCGCCCTCACCGCCTGCGCCAACGCCCCGCTGGCGCCGCCCGCGCCCTACGGCGTCTTCCGCATGTGATCCCTCCTCGTGCCGTGCCCGGGTCCGTGACCCCTCCCTTCCGGTTGTGACGTCTCCCTTCCGGTTGTGACGTCCCGGAGCGCCTGCCCACCCGGGCCGGCGCTCCGGCCACCCGCCGCCGCCTCCTCCTCGCCACCTCATACGTACGGCTCCCCTCGACCCGGAGGAACGCCTCCCATGTTCGACACAGTTCTGGTCGCCAACCGCGGTGAGATCGCCCTCCGGGTGATCCGCACCCTGCGGCGTCTCGGCGTCCGTTCGGTCGCCGTGTTCAGCGACGCGGACGCCGACGCGCCGCACGTCCGCGAGGCCGACGTCGCGGTCCGCCTCGGCCCGGCCGACCGCAGCGACAGCTCGGCGGCCGAGACCTACCTGCGGACCGACCGGATCCTCGCCGCCGCCCGCCGCACCGGCGCCCAGGCCGTCCACCCCGGCTACGGCTTCCTCGCCGAGAACCCGGGCTTCGCCCGCGCCTGCGCCGACGCGGGCCTCGTCTTCATCGGGCCGCCTCCCGGTGCCGTCGAGCTGATGGGCGACAAGATCAACGCCAAGGAGGCCGTCCGGGCCGCCGGTGTCCCGGTCGTCCCCGGCAGCCGGGCCACCGCGCCCTCCGACGAGGAACTCGTCGCCGCCGCCGACGAGATCGGCTACCCGGTGCTGCTCAAGCCGTCCGCCGGCGGCGGCGGCAAGGGCATGCGGCTCGTGCGGGACAGCGCCGACCTGCCCACCGAGATCGCCGCCGCCCGCCGGGTCGCCCGCACCGCCTTCGGTGACGACACCCTGCTGCTGGAGCGCTGGGTCGACCGGCCCCGCCACATCGAGGTGCAGGTGCTGGCCGACGCCCACGGCACCACCGTCCACCTCGGCGAGCGCGAGTGCAGCCTCCAGCGCCGCCACCAGAAACTGATCGAAGAGGCTCCCTCCGTTCTCCTCAACGCCGAGACCCGGGCCGCGATGGGCGCCGCGGCCGTCCGGGCCGCCGAGTCCTGCGGCTACACCGGCGCCGGCACCGTGGAGTTCATCGTCCCCGGCATCGACCCGGACGCCCCCGCCTCCGCCTCCGAGGGGGTGCGGGACTTCTTCTTCATGGAGATGAACACCCGTCTCCAGGTGGAACACCCCGTCACCGAACTCGCCGTCGCGGTCGGCGCGGACTCCGCCCGGCTCGACCTGGTCGAGTGGCAGGTGCGCGTCGCCGCCGGCGAGTCGCTCTCCTTCACCCAGTCCGACATCTCCTTCCTGGGCCACGCCATCGAGGCCCGTATCTGCGCCGAGGACCCGGAACGGGACTTCCTGCCCACCGGCGGCCGCATCCTCACCCTGGACGAGCCCCGGGGCGAGGGCATCCGCGTCGACTCCGGAGTCGCCCCCGGAACCGTCGTCACCAGCGCCTACGACCCCATGCTCGTCAAGGTCATCGCGTACGGGCCCGACCGCCCGACCGCGCTGCGCCGGCTCCGCGCGGCGCTGGCCGACACCCGCATCCTGGGCGTCACCACCAACACCGGCTTCCTGCGCCGACTGCTCGCACACCCCGACGTCACCGCCGGGCGGCTGGACACCGGCCTCGTGGAGCGGACGGCCCAGGAGCAGCCGGCCCTGCTCACCGCGCCGTACTCCCCCGCGAACGCGCCCACCCAGAACGCGACCACCCCGGATGCGACCACCCCGGCCGAAACGCCGGCCCCCACCCACCTCCTCTACTGCGCGGCCGCGCTGGCACGGCACCTGGAACTGACTCCGCCCGCCGATCCGGACGGCTGGACCGACCCGTTCTCCCTCCCCTCCGGCTGGCGCCTGGGCGGCACCCCCGCCTGGACCACCCACCGACTCCGAACCCCCGGCCAGGACCCGGTGGCGGTGAGCATCCGTTCGATCACTGCGGGCAACGTAGCCGATGCCACTGACAATTCCGCCGGGCCCGCCCGCGAGGTGGAGCTCCGGCTCGACGGGGGCCCGGCGCACCGGGCCCGCGCGACCCTGGCCGGTGACCGGCTGCACCTGACCGTCGACGGCCTGCGGACCACGTTCTCGCTGGCCACCGACGCCTCCCCCGGCCTCGCCGCCGGACCGGTGACCTGGCTCGGCGTCGAGGGCGACGCCTGGCCGCTGCACGCCTACGACCCGGTCGTGGAGAGCACCGCCGGGGCCGGTGCGCACCACGGCGCCCTGACCGCCCCGATGCCCGGCACCGTCACCGTCGTCAAGACCGCGGCGGGCGAGACGGTGCGCAAGGGGCAGCCCCTGCTCGTGCTGGAGGCCATGAAGATGGAACACGTGATCGCCGCACCGCACGACGGTGTGGTGGCCGAACTGCGGGCCACCGCCGGGGCCACCGTCGCGATGGAGGACCTGCTGGCCGTGGTCACCCCGGTCGAGGAGGCCGCGGCCGAGGACGCGCCGGCCGCGGACGCTTCGGCCGGACCGGCCGCCGCCGCCACCGAGCCCGCGGCGGTGCGGCCGTGACCGCCCCGGCCCGCGAGCCCGACGCGCTCGACCTGGGCCTGCCCGACCCGGTCCGCGCCCCCGGGCTGCCCGAGGAGGTCCGGATCCACGAGGTCGGACCGCGCGACGGCCTGCAGAACGAGAAGTCCCTGGTGCCGGTCGAGGTCAAGGCCGAGTTCATCGCCCGGCTCGCCGCCGCCGGGCTGCGCACCGTCGAGGCCACCAGCTTCGTGCACCCGAAATGGGTACCCCAGCTGGCCGACGCCGAGGAGTTGGTCCCCCGGCTCGCCGGCCTGCCGGAACGCCACCCCGGCCTGCGGCTGCCGGTGCTGGTGCCCAACGAACGCGGCCTGGACCGCGCGCTCGCCCACCGCACCGCCGACATCGCGGTGTTCGCCAGCGCCACCGAGACCTTCGCCCGTCGCAACCTCAACCGCTCGGCGGACGAGGCCATGGAGATGTTCCGCCCGGTCGTGGCCCGGGCCGCCGAGGCCGGGGTCGCGGTCCGGGGCTACCTCTCGATGTGCTTCGGCGACCCGTGGGAGGGGCCCGTCCCGGTCGACCAGGTGGTCCGGTACGGCGTGCGGCTGCTGGAGCTGGGCTGCGCGGAGCTGAGCCTCGGCGACACCATCGGGGTGGCCACTCCGGGCCAGGTCACCGCCCTGCTGGCGGGCTTCACGCGGGCCGGCGTCCCGGTCGACCGGCTCGCGGTGCACTTCCACGACACCTACGGCCAGGCGCTCAGCAACACCCTGGCCGCACTGCGCGAGGGCGTCACCACGGTGGACGCCTCGGCGGGCGGCCTGGGCGGCTGCCCGTACGCGAAGAGCGCCACCGGCAACCTGGCCACCGAGGACCTGGTCTGGATGCTGCACGGGCTCGGCATCCGGACCGGTGTCGACCTGCGCTCCCTCGTCGCGACCAGCGGCTGGATGGCCGAGCGGCTGGGCCGCCCGAGCCCGTCCCGCACCGTGCAGGCCCTGCTCGGCTCCACCGGCGGCTGAACCGTCCGTTCCCTCGGCGCCGGCCGCCCGCACCACGCGGCCGGCGCCGCGCACCATCCGCACCGATCGACAGTCCATCCCTCAATCACACCGTGCGACCGTCACACCGTCCGACGGCGCCGACGACCCGTTCACGTCCGCGGCCGACCCGGCCGGGCGCCAGGAGGATCACCATGCTCGACCACAGGCTCAGCAGCGAGTACGAGGAACTGCGGCGCACCGTCGCCGAGTTCGCCCAGGACGTGGTGGCGCCGAAGATCGGCGGGTTCTACGAGCGGGAGGAGTTCCCCTACGAGATCGTCCGGGAGATGGGCCGGATGGGGCTCTTCGGCCTGCCCTTCCCGGAGGAGTACGGCGGCATGGGCGGCGACTACTTCGCGCTCGGCCTCGCCCTGGAGGAACTCGCCCGCGTCGACTCCTCCGTGGCGATCACCCTGGAAGCCGCGGTCTCCCTCGGCGCGATGCCCGTCTACCGGTTCGGCACCGAGGAGCAGAAGCGCGAGTGGCTGCCCCGGCTGACGTCGGGCGAACTCCTCGGCGCCTTCGGCCTCACCGAGCCGGAGGGCGGCTCGGACGCGGGGGCCACCCGCACCACGGCGCGGTACGACGAGGCCACCGACGAGTGGGTCATCAACGGGACCAAGTGCTTCATCACCAACTCCGGCACCGACATCACCGGACTGGTCACCGTCACCGCGCTCACCGAACCGATCGCTCGTTCGAGTGAAGAGGGCGAATTCCGCTCGCCTGCACGGGAGATCTCCTCCATCATCGTGCCCACCGGGACCCCCGGCTTCCAGGTCTCGAAGAAGTACTCGAAGGTCGGGTGGAACGCATCCGACACCCGCGAACTGTCCTTTACCGACTGCCGCGTCCCCGCGGCCAACCTGCTGGGCGAGCGTGGCCGAGGCTACGCCCAGTTCCTGCGGATCCTCGACGAGGGCCGCATCGCGATCGCGGCCCTGGCCACCGGCCTGGCCCAGGGCTGCGTCGACGAGTCCGTGAAGTACGCCGGCGAGCGTCGGGCCTTCGGCCGGCCGATCGGCGCCAACCAGGCCATCCAGTTCAAGCTCGCCGACATGGAGCTGCGCGCCCACACCTCCCGCCTGGCCTGGCGGGACGCCGCTTCCCGGCTGCTGCACGGCGAACCGTTCAAGAAGGAGGCCGCGATCGCGAAGCTGTACTCGTCCGAGGCCGCCGTCGACAACGCCCGCGAGGCGACCCAGATCCACGGCGGGTACGGCTTCATGAACGAATTCCCGGTCGCCCGCTTCTGGCGCGACTGCAAGATCCTGGAAATCGGGGAGGGAACGTCCGAGGTCCAGCGCATGCTCATCGCCCGGGAGCTCGGCATCGGCTCGTGACGACCGTTTCCTGATGGTCGCCTCCTGATCCGGCGCCGCACCCGGCCGACACATCACTCAATGTGCGGCTCCACAACGACAGTTGGGGAGCCCGAGGGCAGAGGAGGCATCAGGAGGCGACCTCGCGACGGCTTCGGGAGGAGCCGCAGGAACATGGCCTCAGGGGATCACGATCACCGGGCGGTTGGCCCGCCGCGCCAGCCGTCCGGAGACCGAGCCGAAGATCTTGCCGAGCAGGCCGTGCGTCGTGCCGACGACGATCGCGTCGGCGGCGTACTCACGGCCGACCTCCTCGATCTCGTGGCAGATGTCCCCGCCGCGCTCGACCAGGATCCACGGCACCCCGGTGAGGAAGTCCGCGCAGGCGAGCTCCAGCCCGAGGACCTCGGTCCGATGGTCGGGGAGGTCGACGAAGACGGGCGGCTCGCAGCCCGCCCAGACCGTCGCGGGCAGGCGGTTGGCGACGTGCACGATCACCAGCCCGCACTGCGAGCGGCGCGCCATGCCGACGGCGTAGGCAAGGGCACGCTCGCTCGACAGTGAGCCGTCGAAGCCCACCACCACACCGTGCTGGAACACCGGGTCGAGGGACGGCGCCGGGGTGTCCTGCCCGGACGGCTCGGCATGCCCGCCCGGCGAGCCGGCCCCACCCGGGTCCGCCTCCGGCCGCTCGGCCCCCGGGCCCAGGCGGCCCGTCACCGGGACCCCTGCGGGGTCGGCCGGGGGCTCGCCACGCCGTTGGCGGGGCCCTGGACGGTCACGGCGGGCAAGGCTGCCCCGACGGGCGAGCCCGCGTAGGGCGCGCGCGAGGCCGGGCGAGCCGTCGTGCCCCGGGGCTGGTTCGTCCGGTTCCGTCGGCCGCACCTCGTCGGCAGGCCGGGCCGGGCGGACTCCGGCCGCCTCGGGCCCGCCGAATCCCTCTGCGGCATCGGTTGCGGCATCGGCGCGTTCGCGGTCCCCCCGGGCGCCCGGGACTCGGCGCGGGGCATCGGCGTGCCCGTCGGCCCGGTCGCCGTCGGGCCCGTCCGCGCGGTCGTCCCGGCGAGCGGCACCGTCCTGGCGCTCGCGGTCGCCGCTGCCCTCACAACTCCCACGGCTCTCACGGCCTCCGCTGTCACCACGGCCCTCACGCGCACCACGGCCCTTGTGGTCGCCATGACCCTCGTGGTCGCCACGGCCCTCGTGGTCGCCATGACCCTCGTGGCAGCCGCGATCCTCGTGGTCGCCACCGAGGCGGCCGCAGCGGTGATCACGACCGTCGTCGCCGCACCGGTCGGCACGGACCTCGGCCCGGCCGTCGGGGCGATCGGGGACAGGGCCACCGGCCGGGTCCACGCTGCGGGACGTGTCCGGTTCAACCGGTCGGGGAGGCTCAAAACCAGCCATGGCTCACGGCTCTTCGATGGAGAGGGGCCGACAGGAGAGGAGAACAACGCTGCCCGGGCAGCAGGCCCGCCCACGGCATGACGTCGGTCTGCGCCGCGCAGCACCGTATGTGACCTGTTCCTTTCAGAGTACGACGGGCTTGGGGCACCGCCCAGCGAGGAGGCCCCGGAGCGACGTTGTTCCCGCGAAAGGGGGATGCGCCCGCCGAGGCAGTGCGCCCCGCCCACAGGCGATCGCGCCCCCTCCGGAAAGGAGGTTCCCTGGAGCTTGACTGAGCGGACCGGGCCGCGCAACAGGCCCACGGGACACCGTGACCGGACTGTCATGGATCGGCGACGATCCGTTGCGGCGCGTCGCGAACCGTGACCCCTACCTGCCCCGACCACCCCGTCCACCACGCGCCTCACCGCCCGCCACGGGGGTGCGGAGGCCGTTTCAGCCACTCCGTACGGCTTCGCGACGGCGTCTGGCATTTGCCATCTGCATAGGCGCGCCCGCTGGCACCATGCTTGGCATGCCCCTGCTCCTGTTCGACCTCGACAACACCCTGCTGCCCCGGGACGCCGCCTACCGTGCCTGGGCTCAGGACCTCCTGTCCGAACACGATCTCCCCCCGGGCGACGTCGACTGGTTCGTCACCCTCGACGGCGGCGGCTACGTGCCGCGCAGCACCGTACTGTCGGCGGTCCGGCGCCGCTACGGGCTGGACGTCTCCGCCGACTTCCTCATCGCCCACTACCGACGCGGCATCAACTCCCACATCCACTGCCCGCCCCGGCACATCGAGGCGCTGCGGGCGGCCCGGGCGGCCGGGTGGACGCTCGGGATCGTCAGCAACGGCGGCACCCGGCCGCAGTTGGAGAAGATCCGACGGACCGGACTGGGCCCGCTGGTCGACGGCTGGGTCATCTCCGAGGAGGCGGACTGCGTCAAACCGGATCCGCTGATCTTCGAGATGGCCGCCCAGCGGTGCGGCATCGCACCCACCGGGGACTGGGCCGAGCACACCTGGATGATCGGGGACCACGCGCCCGCCGACATCGCCGGCGCCGAACTCACCGGGCTGCGCAGCGTCTGGCTGCACCACGGCCGGCCGTGGGCGGAGAACGGCTACCGGCCGACGCTGAAGGCGTCCGGTCTGCCGGAGGCCGTCGGCCAGGTCCTCGCCGCGCGGAACGCGCCCTCGCCCCGGCCGGGCGTCCGCTCCGGCGGACCGCTCAGGAAGGCGGCGGGGATGCCGGTGCACGCGACGGCGCCGGTCGGCGCGCGGTCCGGCGCACGCCACGGGGTGACCGCCGCGGAGGACCCGGGCGCACCCGTTCCCGCAACGGCCGGGGCGGTCGGCGAACCCGCGCCCATGGGTGGGCCCGGTGTCCGAAACCGATCCGACGGGTTTGCCGTGATCGCCGAGTCCCGCATGGAAACCGGAGCGGTCTCCGGGGTCCGGGCAGGTCGCAGGTCCGGTCCTGCCGCCGCCGACGGCTCCCGCCCCGCGCCGGGTGCGACCCCGGCCACCCCGGCCACCGCCACCACCGCCCCGGCCGCCCGGGCCGACGCCGCCACCCCCGCCCACGCCCGGACCGCCTTCGCCGCCGCACCCACCGCAGGGGCGGCCGCCCGGTAACGCCCGGACGGACACCTCCCGCCCCACCCCTCCGCCCCCTCCGCCCCACCCCTTCACGCCGGCACAAGCGCCGACGCCCCGCCCCAGCGCCCCGTCACCCCACCCGCAACTCCTGCCCCATCCGCGACCCTCTCCCCACCTGCACCGATGGCACCCCCAGCACCCTCCACACCCCCTACTCCTTCTGTACTGTCACCCTCATCCGCACCACCTGTCCCACTGACCTCGTCTACCCCACGGACCCCACCGGCTCCGCCGAGGTGCGGGTCCACCAACAGGTCCGGGCCAGCTCGACGAACCCGAGCTTGCGGTAGAGCGGTTCGCCGGCCGAGGTGGCGACCAGGGTGGCCGGGCGGTCCGGGTGGGCATGGGTCAGGGCGGTCCCGAGGACGGCGCGGGCCACCCCCTGCCCGCGCCGGTCGGGCAGGGTGGTGACCCAGTACACGCCGGTGGCCCGGCCGTCGTCGTAGGTGAGGCAGGCGCCGGCCACCGCGCCGTCGACCCGGCCGAGCCAGGCCCGCCAGCCGGGTACGTCCAGCAGCCGTTCCGGGAGGGCTTCGCCCCGGACCCAGGGCTGCCGGGCGGGCAGCGGGAAGCCCTCCACGATCGCCCGTTCGACCAGCGCGAAGCTGTCGCCGTCCCGAGCCTCATCGACCGTCAGGACGCCGCCTCCGTGCGTCTCCGAGACCGCGGGCAGGACGGTGGTGGCGCCCTCGACCGGGCCGGGCTCCCGGGCCATCACCAGCATGATCGGCATCCGGGTGGCCCCGATGCCGGAGAGGTCCAGCTTGTCGTACGGGTCCTCCACGGTGCAGCGTATGGTCGACCAGTCCGCCATCAGCTTCGCCAACTCCCGCTCCATGGCGGCTGGTTCGTCGTAGGGGCGGGTCACCACGATGCGGTGGGCGTCGTCCGGGGTCCGGGCGCACCGGGCCCCGGTCAGCCCGGGTCGGGAATGGGACCGCCAGCCGTGGACGCGGGCTTGGGCGAGCCAGAAGGCGGCGGCGTTGTCGTTGGCCCGTTCGAGCCGGCTCTCGGTGTTCACGGCTGGACCGTAACCCGGCGGTCCGGTTCCCGGTTCCGCCGTTCCAGGCTTGGCCGGATGAAGCCTGGGAGGCGCACGACTTCTCCCCGTGCGCCCCCTCGTGCACCGCCGATTTTCGGTCAATTTCGAGCCGGTCCCTCCCGCTTGGGCAAATCCGCAGCCCAGACCTGCCGGCCGGGCGCACCGGAGCCGGGCGCCCCAGGAACCGCCCCTCGACAACCAGCCACCGTTGCCCCGGCCCTCTTCCCAGAAAGGTCGACGGGTGCCACGCTTCGTGATCGAATGCATCACGCCAAATTGCCATGTCGACATAGCGTCGGATGGTGAACTTGTCACAACGGCAATGGTCCACCCGATAGATTTCGATCTTGGCCAGCAGTGCCGCACCACCCACACCACACCACCGAGGGGGCTTGAGCGCCTTGAGCAGGGTGAGCAGGAGCGACGCGGGTCCTGACAGCGGCCAGGGGGCAGCCGGCAGCGCGGGTCGGCCCGCGAGAAGCACCGGCACCGCCGCGATCGCCGCCACCACCCGCACCTCCGGCACTCCGGGCGCCGCCTCGCACTCCTCGTACCCCGCAGTGCCCTCCTCCGGGGCGGGCAGCGGCGTCGGCCCCGGCGCGGTACCGGCCGTCACCGACCACGGCGCGGCGGCGCCCTACGGAGGCCAGCCCTCCTACGGCTCCCAGCCGGCCTTCGGCGGACCGGCCTACGGACAGCCCGTCAGCCGAGGGCCCGTCAGTCCCGGCCCGTCCTACGGCGGTGAGCACCCGGGCCATTCCAGCCACCCGGGACACCCCGGACACCCCGCCCATTCCGGCCACCCGGGCTACGGCGGCCACCTCGGCCATGCGGGCCACCCCGGCCACCCCGGCTACGGCACCCCGGGGCCGAACGGCGCCCAGGTCTCAGCCCCCGGGCCGGGCGGCGGCCCGCTCGGCGGCCTCGCACTCGGCGCCGGCTCCGGCTCCGGCCACGGCCCGCTGGGCCACGGCGGGCCCGGCGCGAACGGCGCCCCGACCCCGGTGACGGTCTCCGCCCCCCGCAAGCTGTCCGGCCGCCGCCGGCGGGAGACCGTCGCGGTGCTGATCTTCGGCGGCGCCCCGATCTTCGAGAGCTCCATCCCGCTCTCCGTCTTCGGCGTGGACCGCCAGGACGCCGGAGTGCCCCGCTACCGCCTGCTGGTCTGCGCCGGGGAGGAGGGCCCGCTGGCCACCACCGGCGGCCTGACCCTCTCCGCGCCGTACGGACTCGAGGCGCTCGCCCGGGCCGGCACGATCGTCGTCCCGGCCTGGCGCTCGATCTCCCAGCCCCCGCCGGTCGAGGCGATCACCGCCCTGCGCAAGGCCCACCACGAGGGCGCCCGGATCATCGGACTGTGCACCGGCGCCTTCGTCCTGGCCGCCGCCGGACTGCTCGACGGCCGCCCGGCGACCACCCACTGGATGTACGCGCCGACGCTGGCCAAGCGCTACCCGCGGGTCCACGTCGACCCGCGCGAGCTCTTCGTCGACGACGGTGACGTGCTCACCTCGGCCGGCACCGCCGCCGGCATCGACCTCTGCCTGCACGTGGTGCGCAGCGACCACGGCGCCGAGGCGGCCAACGCGCTGGCCCGCCGCCTGGTGGTGCCGAGCCGCCGCGGCGGCGGAGGACAGGCCCAGTACATCGATCAGTCTTTACCTGAGGAGATCGGCAACGACCCGCTGGCCGAGGTGGTCACCTGGGCGCTGGAGAACCTCAACCAGCAGTTCGACGTCGAGGTGCTGGCGGCTCGCGCGTACATGAGCCGGCGCACCTTCGACCGGCGGTTCCGCACGCTCACCGGCAGTGCGCCGCTGCAGTGGCTGATCACCCAGCGGGTGCTCCAGGCGCAGCGGCTGCTGGAGACCTCGGAGCTGTCGGTGGACGACGTCGCGCGCCGGTGCGGGTTCCGTTCGCCGGTGGCGCTGCGCGGGCACTTCCGCCGCCAGCTCGGGGTCTCCCCGGCCGCGTACCGGACCGGCTACCGGGCGCGTCGCCCCGGTCAGCAGCCGCCCACCCCGACCGGGGTGCTCGGCGACCTGCGGCTGTCCGGAGCGCTGCCGCACCCGGCTGTTGGGGCCGGTGACCCTCTCATCCCTTGACAGCAGCCCGCTCGATAGTCGACACATCCTGCCGACTACCGTGGATTGTGTTGCTGCGAACGCCT
>NZ_JBEZUT010000237.1:0-13724 GCF_040636595.1 Kitasatospora sp. NPDC036755 | reverse complement strand
GTTCTTCCGCATCATGGACTCGCAGAACTGGATCGAACGCGGCGCCGGCGCCGTCCAGGAACTGTTCTACCGGACCGTCCAGGTCTCCCGGCAGCCGGCCGGACCGGCGGCCCCTGCGGCTCGGCTCAGAGGCCGGCCGCCGCCGAGGCGATGGCCGAGGCGTACGTGCTCACCTGGGAGTAGACGCCCGGGTAGCCCGCGCGGGCGCAGCCGTTGCCCCAGCTGACGATGCCGACCTGGACCCAGCGGCCCGCCGAGTCCCGGCGGACCATCGGGCCGCCCGAGTCGCCCTGGCAGGTGTCGACGCCGCCCTGGGAGACGTAGCCCGCGCAGAGCGAGCCGGCCTTGTTCAGGCCCGGGTAGGCGGCGGCGCAGGTGGCGTCGTCGACGAACGGCACGGTGGCCTTGAGCAGGTACCGCTGCTGGGCGCCGCCCTCGCTCGCGGCACCCCAGCCCATGATGGTGAAGGTGCCGCTGTCGTACGCGGTGGAGGTGGCGATCGGCAGGGTGCCGACCGTGCTGCCGCTGATCGGCGAGGCCAGCTTGATCAGCGCCCAGTCGTTGCCGTTCTCGGCGCCGGTGAAGGACGGCGACTGGTAGACGTACGAGGAACGGGCCGTGATCGCGGTGCCGCTGCGCAGGTCGACCGCTCCCGCGGTGACGGTGATGCTGCTGTCGGCGCCGGTGCCGTCGACGCAGTGGGCGGCGGTGAGCACGATCTGCGAGGTGTAGAGCGCGCCGCCGCAGCCCATCGAGAGCCGCACCACGAACGGGAACTCGCCCTGCGCCGCCCGCGTGCCGCCGACCACGCTCGGCGACGGCGCGGGCGAGGCGGCGGCGGGCAGTACGAGCATGCCGGCGCCGAGCACCAGACCGGCCAACAGGCTCATCAGCCTGCCGAGTTGACGCATCATCGGACTCCTCCTTGCAGGTGGGGAAGACCGAGAGTGGCCCGGCGAGCGGCACCGCAGGAGGGGGTCGCCCTTGCCGGTCGAAACTGGCAGGAACACGGCAATGCCCGGTTCCGGGAGTGAAGGCCCTAAGGTGATCGCCCATGCGAGATCTTGTGGCGGGGATGAAGTACCTGGTCGAGGGCCAGAAGTGGGTGGGCCGACACGGCCGCTGGTGGGGCTTCGGGATGCTGCCGGCCCTGCTCGCCCTCGTCGGCTACGTCGTCGCGCTCGCCTTCCTCGGCGCCTGGTCGCTGGACCTCGCGGACTGGGCCACCCCGTTCGCCGACCACTGGTCCTCCCCGTGGCGGGGCCTGCTGCGCGACACGCTCGCGGCCGTCGTCTTCGGCGGCGGCCTGCTGCTCTCCCTGCTCACCTTCACCGCCGTCACCCTGCTGGTCGGCCAGCCCTTCTACGAGGCGCTCTGCGCCGAGGTCGACGAGACCGAGGGCGGCGCGCCCGCCCCGCCGGACACCGCGCTCTGGCGGGAGTTGCTGATCGCGGTGCGCGACAGCGTGGCCGTCCTGGTGCGGGTGGCCGGGTTCGGCGTGGTGCTGTTCGCCTGCGGGTTCATCCCGGTGGTCGGGCAGACGGTGGTCCCGGCGCTCGGCTTCCTGGTGTCCGGCTTCTTCCTGACCGTCGAGCTGACGGCCGTCGCCCTGCAGCGGCGCCGGGTGCCCCAGCCGGAGCGGATCCGGCTGCTGCGCGCCCGGCTCGGGCTGGCGCTCGGCTTCGGCACGCCGCTGGTGCTGGCCTTCCTGGTGCCACTGGTCACCGTGCTCGCCATGCCGGGGGCCGTCGCCGGCGCCACCCTGCTGGCCCGCGACCTCGTCCCGACCGCACCGGAGGAGCCGGAGGAGCCGGAGGAGGGGGAGCACGAGCACGGCCCGGCCGCCGGCCACTCCGCCGTCCCCGACCTCTCGGTCTTCTCCGGCACCCCCGCCCGGCCCGTCCCGGGCAACCCGTACGCGAGCTGAGGCCGTCACCGAGCGGTCACGCTGCGCCGACCTCGCCCCCGCGCACGTGTGAGCCCGCCCACAGGGGGAGCGCCGTCCACGATCCCCGATAGTGGACGGCCACCGGCAAACCCCCGGCCCGCGGCCGGCGGGGCGCCCCGGCCGGACCGCGCGCCGCCGCGCCCCGCCTGAAGAACACAGGCCACCACGGCTCACACCCTGTCGATCGGGCGTCGCGCGCCGCCCTCGCCCCCTGGGCGGCCAATCCGGACAAACCGCCACAAAGACCTCGCCATGTCCGGCCACGACCACCCCGCAGCCACGATCCGGCGTAGTAGCGAACGCCTTTGCCAGCCGTCCCCGGCCCTGCCAAGAATGGCCCGTCGCCAGGCAGCGCAGCCGACCACCCCCTGCCGCCGCGCAGCCCGCCCGCCCCGCCGCTTCCGCCGGGGCGCCACGGCCGTCCAGGGCGGCCGCACGGGCCCCGCTCACCCGGAGCCCCGCGATGCCCCGCCCCCGGTGCCACCGGCACGGCCCCCGACGGAGAAGGATCGTCCGCCCCATGCAGCTCAGCCATGCCCGCCGCAACTCCCTGATCACCGGAGTCGCCACCCTCGTGGTCGCGAGCGCCGCCACCGCCGCCCTCGCCCTCCCGCAGGCCGGGAACAGCACCGAGGCCGCCCCCGTGGCCGCCGTCGCGGTGGACAGCGTGCCGGTCGCCGACCAGGTCCAGGCCGACACCGCCGCCGCCGACCAGGCCGCCCAGGACGCCCAGGCGAAGGCCGACGCGGACGCCGCCGCCCAGAGCCAGGCCCAGGCCGAGGCGGACGCCAAGGCCAAGGCCGACGCCGAGGCCGCCGCCTCCCGCTCCCAGGAGCGCCAGAACCTCAACAGCGCCCCGGCCGCCTACTCCGGCACCCCGCAGCAGATCGCCGCGCAGATCGTCCCGGCCGGCCAGCTCCAGTGCTTCAGCAACATCGTGTTCCGCGAGAGCAGCTGGAACCCGCTCGCGGTCAACGCCTCCTCCGGCGCCTACGGCCTGGTCCAGGCCCTGCCCGGCTCCAAGATGGCCTCCGCCGGCGCCGACTGGCGCACCAACCCGGCCACCCAGATCAAGTGGGGCCTGAACTACATGAACACCCGCTACGGCAGCCCCTGCGCGGCCTGGTCGTTCTGGCAGACCCACCACTGGTACTGATCCGGCGAACCGGGACAATGGCTCCTTTCCCGAACACGGCGAACGGAGCCCTTGTGGGTACGCACTACCTGGTGGATCCCGAGGTCGCCGGAGGACTCGGACCGGAGACCGTCATGGACTCCACCACCCATCCTCCGAAGGTCTCGCGACTCCACTATGAGGTCATCGACTGGCTGGGCGACTCCATCGTCCAGACCTTCCCCTGCCACCTCGTCCTGCGCGGCGTCGCGCGCCGGTTCGCGGCGGAGGGGTTCACGGGATTCCGCACGGGCGAGGCGACCGTCTCGGCCTCCGAGGACTTCCACGAGCTGAATCCCGGAGGCGAGGTCCCGGACCTCGTGTGGCTGCTCGTCGACGGGGAGCCCGGTGTGGCCGACCTCGGGCTCACCGACCGGGCGCGGCTCGTCGTCAGCGAGCGGGTCCTCGACGTCCTGAAGTCCGGGACTCTCGACGCCGGCACCTTCTCGCCGTGGCCGGTCTGATCGCCGGTCACCGCATCGCCGCAGGTCGGAGCGGGCGTGGACACGTCCGGAAGGCCGCGTGAAGATATGGCGCGCACTCGTACGATTTGCCACTGATTGCTCGGAATTACGGACCGTCAGGGCTTTGCCACGGTTCGCAGGCCCTCTTACGCTCCGGCGTCATGCCCTCACCCCTGATCAGCGTCGTGCTCCCCGCGTACGACCAGCACGGACAGCTCGCCGACTGCCTGGACTCGCTGCTCGCGCAGTCCCTGGCCGACATCGAGGTGATCGTGGTCGCCGACCGCTCCCCCGAGACCGCGGGCGGGCTCGCCGACGCGTACGCGGCCCGGCACCCGCGGGTGTCGGTGCTGCACCTGAACGCGGCGGTCGGGGTCGGGGCGAGCCGGAACGCGGGGGCGGCGCGGGCCGTCGGCGAGTACCTGCTGTTCCTGGACGCCGACCACCTGCTGCCCCGGGACGCGCTCCACGCGCTCACCGACCGGCTCCGGCAGACCGGCCCCGTGGACGTGCTGCTGTTCGGCCACTCCCGCCGGCACCAGGACCGGGACTGGCCGGGCGGGGCCGAGGCGCTGCTCGCCGAGGCCGGCCCCGAGCCGTTCGCGCCCTTCGACCGGCCCGCGCTGTTCGGCGCGCCGCCGCTGATCTGGGACCGGCTGGTCCGCCGCGGGCACTGGGCCGAGCTCGGCCTGGCCTTCCCGCCCGGCCGCTATGAGGAGGTCCCGGTGGCGCACGCGGCGCTGCTCGGCGCCCGGAAGGCCGCCGTGCTGGCGCGCGAGTGCGTCCAGCTGCGCCGCCGGGAGACCGTCCACCCGGCGGGCGGCCCGGGCAGCGGCGTCTTCGACCTGTTCGAGCAGTACGAGCGCAGCTTCGCCCTGCTGGAGGACCAGCCGCACCTGTACGCGGTGCGCGACGCGCTGTTCGTCCGGATGATCCGGCACTACCTGTTCGTCTTCGACCTGGCCGGCTGCGTCACCCGCGCCGAGCGGCCGCAGTTCTTCCACCGCGCCGCCGAGCACCACCGCCGCTTCCAGCCGCCCGGGCACCGCCGGCCGGGCGGCCGCGAGGGGATCAAGTTCTCGCTGCTGGCGGGCGGCGCCTACCCGGCCTTCGAGGTCGCCAAGCTGTCCCACATCGCGCGCGGCACCCTCACCGGGCGGAGGTAGCGGAAGCAGCCGGAGGAACGCCCACCCGGGTGAGGCGGGCGCCGCGCCCGGTTCCCGTGGCGCCGCGCGGCTGCGATCATCGGCGGAGCCGTCGCCGCACCCGCCCGGGAGGTCCCTGGTGAGCCGTCCGTCCGCCGTCCCCGGGGCCGAGCTGGCCCGTGAGCTGGCCGCCGTGCTGCGCGGCGAGGTCCGCTTCGGCGCGGCCGAGCGCACCGTCTACAGCCAGGACGCCTCCAACTACCGGCAGTTGCCGCTCGGCGTGGTCAAGCCCGCCGACCTCGACGACGTCCGCACCGCCCTGGCGCTCTGCCGCGCCCACCGGGTGCCGGTGGTGGCGCGCGGCGCCGGAACGAGCATCGGCGGGCAGGCGATCGGCCCGGGCGCGGTGGTGCTGGACTTCCGCCGCCACCTGGGCTCGGTGCTGGAGATCGATCCGCAGGCCCGCACCGCGCGCGTCCAGCCCGGCACCGTGCTGGACGACCTCCAGCGCGCCGCCAGGCCGTACGGGCTGCGCTTCGGCCCCGACCCGTCCACCCACAGCCGGTGCACCCTCGGCGGGATGATCGGCAACGACTCCTGCGGCTCGCACTCGCTCGCCTGGGGGCGCACCGCCGACAACGTCGAGCGGCTGGAGCTGCTGCTCGCGGACGGCACCGAGCTGACCGTCGGCGGGCGGCTCACCCCGCAGGAGCGCGCCGCGCTCGCCGCGCGGCCCGGGCGGGTCGGCGCACTCCACACCGCGCTGCAGGAGTTCACCGACCGCAACCTCGCCGTCATCCGGCAGGGCATGCCCCGACTGCCCCGCCGCACCTCCGGCTACCCGCTGGACGCGCTGCTGCCCGAGCAGGGCCACGACCTGGCCCGGGCGCTCACCGGCACCGAGGGCACCTGCGCGCTGCTGCTCGGCGCCACCGTCCGGCTGGTCGAGGACCCGCCCGCCCGGGCCCTGGTGGTGGCCGGCTACCCCGACGAGGGCGCCGCCGCCGACGCCGTCCCGGCGCTGCTGCCGTACGGCCCGCTGACCGCCGAGGGCATGGCGGCCGACCTGATCGCCGCGCTGCTCGCCGCCGGGCCCCGCCCGCCCGCGCTGGACCGGCTGCCCGCCGGCGAGTGCTGGCTGTTCCTGGAGACCGGAGGCGACACCCCGGTGGCCGCCTACCAGGCCGCCCGCCGGCTCGCCGACGCGGTGCGCCGGGAACGCTCGGCCACCGTCGCCCTGGTCACCGACCCGGTCGAGCAGCGCCAGCTGTGGGCCGTCCGGGAGGCCGGCGCCGGGATCGTCACCCGGCTGCCCGGAGGCGGCGAGGCCTGGCCCGGCTGGGAGGACTCCGCCGTCCCGCCCGAGCGGCTCGGCGACTACCTGCGGGACCTGCGCGCCCTGCTGCGCCGGCACAGCCTGCACGGCGTCCCGTACGGGCACTTCGGCGACGGCTGCGTGCACCTGCGGATCGACTTCCCGCTGGACGAGCCCCAAGGAGTGCTGGTCTTCCGGGAGTTCCTGGAGCAGGCGGCCGATCTGGCGGTCTCGTACGGCGGTTCGCTCTCCGGCGAGCACGGCGACGGACAGGCCCGCGCGGAGCTGCTGCCGCGCATGTACCCGCCCGAAGTGATCGACCTGTTCGGCGAGTTCAAGCGGATCTGGGACCCGGAGAAGGTGCTCAACCCGGGCGCCCTGGTCGATCCCCGCCCGCTCGACGCCGACCTGCGCTTCGTCACCGCCCCGCGCCGCCCACTGCCGCTGGCCCTCCCGTACGAGCAGGACGGCGGCAGCCTGGTCAAGGCGGTGCACCGCTGCGTGGGCGTCGCCAAGTGCGTGGCGCCGGGCAGCGGGGTGATGTGCCCGAGCTACCTGGCCACCGGCGAGGAGCGGCACTCCACCCGGGGGCGGGCCCGGCTGCTCGCCGAGATGCTGCGCGGGGACGCCGTCCCGGACGGCTGGCGCTCGCCGGAGGTGCGGGAGGCGCTGGACCTCTGCCTGAGCTGCAAGGGCTGCGCGAGCGACTGCCCGGTCCACGTCGACATGGCGACCTACAAGTCCGAGTTCCTGTACCAGCACTACCGGCACCGGCCGCGCCCGCTCGCGCACTACTCGATGGGCTGGCTGCCGCTCTGGCTGCGGGCCGTCGCGCTCGCGCCGGGGGCCGCCAACGCGCTCGTCCGCTCCCGGGCCGGCGGGCCGCTCAAGCGGCTCGGCGGGATCGACCGGCGCCGGGTGCTGCCGGTCTTCCCGCCGGAGACCTTCACCGCCTGGTACCGGCGGCACCGCGCCGCGCACCCGGCCCCGGCGGGCGCCCTGCCGGTGCTGCTGTGGCCGGACACCTTCTCCGACCACCTCCAGCCGAACGTGCCGCGCTCGGCCGTCGCGGTGCTGGAGCACCTGGGCTTCGACGTCCGACTGCCCTCGGGCCCGGTCTGCTGCGGCCTCACCTGGTACTCCACCGGCCAACTCGGCACCGCCCGGCGGGTGTTGCGGCGTAGCCTGCGCGCGCTGGCGGACGCCCGGGTCCCGGCCGGCACCCCCGTGGTCGGCCTGGACCCCAGCTGCACGGCGACCCTGCGCGAGGACCTGCCCCGGCTGCTCGGCGCGCCGGGCCGCCCGCTCGCCGAACGCACCCGCACCTTCGCCGAGTTCCTCGACGAGTACGCCCCCGACGCCCCGCTGCCCCCGGTCCGGCTGGACGCCCTCACCCAGACCCACTGCCATCAGCACGCGGTGCTCGGCAGCACCGCCGACCGCCGGGTGGAGGCTCGGCTCGGCCTGAACAACCGGGTCCTGGACGCCGGTTGCTGCGGCCTGGCGGGGAACTTCGGCTTCGAGCGCGGCCACTTCGAGGTGTCCGAGGCGATCGCGGAGCGGGTCCTGCTGCCCGAGGTCCGGGCCGCCGGGCCGGGGACGGTCGTCCTGGCGGACGGCTTCAGCTGCCGCACCCAGATCGCCCAACTCGCCGACGGGCGACAGGCCCTGCACCTGGCAGAGCTGATCGCCCGGGAGCTCCCGGGCGAGTCCTGAAAGCCCGTTCCTGAAGCCCTTCCCGAAGGCTTCTCCCGAAAGCCGGTGCGCGGTTCAGGCGTGCGCCGCGAGGAAGGCCCCGGCGTGCGCCGCGGCCTCCTCCCTGGTCGGGTGGCCGGCGGCCGCCTCGCCGGGCGCGCCGTCGGCGCCGATGGCCGTCCAGCGCCAGCCGCCGGCCGCCGTATCCTCGGTCAACTCGGCCGTTCCGCCGAACAGTCGGAGCGATCCGGGCCGCGCCACCGGACGGCCGACCGCCTCCGGCCACTTCTTCCGGGCGCCCTGCCGGGTGATGCCCCAGGCGGCACCGAGCTGCTCGTAGCTGGCACCGTAGGAGCCCGCGGTGGCGGCCGCGCCCTCGGTGAGCCGCTTGACCTCGGCGTCCACCAACTTCCAGGCGGACAGCACGGAGAGGGCGACCTCGACCGGCTCGGCGTTCCACGTCCGGTCCACGGGCAGGCCGGTCGCGCGGGCGCGCACGGCGGCGGCGAGGGGACCAAGGGCATCGAGAAGGGCCTTGGCCAGCTCGGCCTGTTCCTCATGGGTGATCTCCACAGCGGTCATGGCGACAACCTTAGTTGTCGGACGGGCCAGCGACAACCAGAGTTACCGACGGAATCGGTCCACGGGGTTCGCGTCCCGCCGCTCCGGCGCGAACGGGATCCCGGAGGAGAACCCCCGGAGGCCCACCGCCAGCGCCTCCCCCAGGAAGCCCACGCCCATCGACAGCTGGATCGGCCGGGCGTCCGGCGCGAGGCCGAAGTGCTCGGCGAGCACGGCGAACCCGGCCATCACGGCGAGCGACACCGCCGCGACCAGGAAGGTCCACCCGCTGTAGCGCTGCCACAGCACCCCCTCCCGTTCGTAGACCCGGACGGTGGCACCGCGCGCCGCGCCCAGCGCGATGCCGAGCGCGGCACCCGCCGCGATCCAGCCGTGGTCGGCCGCACCGAGGTCGTGCCGCTCGACGAGCGTCCACGCGCCGATGGCGGTGAGCACCACCGCCGGCCCGAAGAGGTCCCGGACGTTGAGCGGCTCGCCGCGTAGCCTCCGGATCACCACCACCACGACCACGGCGGCGATCAGCCCCGCGTGCACCCAACCGTTCATCCCCGGCCCCCTTTGTAGCCCGACTGTGCTAAATCAGCAATTTAGCTCGGCCGTGCTATAACGGCAACATGCCGAAGATCGTCGACCCCGCCGAACGCCGCCAGGCCGTCGCCGACGCCGTCCTGCGCGTCGCGGCCCGCGAGGGGCTCGAACACGCCTCCCTGCGCAACGTCGCCGAGGAGGCCGGCCTGGCCGTCGGCTCGGTGCGGCACTACTTCGCCGGCAGCTCCGAACTGATGATCTTCGCGATGCGCGAGCTGGCCCAACGGATCGAGGCCCGCATCCGGATCCACGCCGCCGCCCTGCTCGACCCGGCCCGCGGCACCGACCCGCACGAACGGACCGGCCGACGCGAACGGACCGTTCGACTGCTCGCCGAGACCCTCCCGCTGGACGCCGGGCGCCGCGAGGAGTCCGCGCTCTGGCTCTCCTTCGTCACCGCCGCCCGCACCCGGCCCGAACTGCGCCCCCGCGCCGCCGAACTACAGTCCGGTCTCGACGAGTTGGTCCGGCGCGTCCTCATCGAGTCCGAGCGCACCGGCGGCACGGCCCCCGGCCTCGACCTCGACCTCGAGACCCGCCGACTCTCCGCCCTGCTGGACGGCCTCACCCTCCAGGCCGTCCAGCACCCCGACCTGATCGGCCCGGACGAACTGCGCGCGGTGCTGCGCCGCCACCTCGACACCCTGGCCGCTCCGCCCTCCTGACAGCGCGTCGGCACCCCCGGCACAATGGCGCGATGACCCTCACCACCGCCGAGGCCGACAAGCTGCTGGCCGACCACTTCGCCCCCTGGGTGCAGGACCTGGGGCTGTCGACCGTCGAAACCGGCGAACGCCACGCCGTCCTGCGGCTGCCCTGGTCCGACCGGCTCGCCCGCGAGGGCGGCGGACTGTCCGGCCAGGCGCTGATGGCCGCCGCCGACACGGCCTGCGTGATCGCCCTCTCCGCGGCCCGCGACGGCTTCGGCCCGATGACCACCGTCCAGCAGTCCACCACCTTCCAGCGCGCCGTTCTCACCCAGGACGTCCTGGCGCACGCCCGGATCACCAAACTCGGCCGCCGGATCGCCTTCCTCGACGTCACCCTCACCCCCGTGGGCGCCGAGGAGCCCGCCGCCCACGCCACCACCGTCTACGCCCTGGGGTGACCGCACCGCCGCCCGGGCCGGGCCCTCGCCCGCGGTGCACGGCCGCGCCGCGCCGGCAGCCCGAGCGGCACGGCGGCCCGACCCCACCGCACGACCGAGGCCCCGCCCAACCGTGCGGCGGGGTCCGTGGCCCGCACGCCCCCGGTGCGGCGTCAGCCCTGGGCGGCCCCCGCCGGCGCCCGCTCCGCACAGACCGCCGAAACGAACTCGGCGAGCCGCGCCTGCGGCAGGCCGCGCGCGATGTCCGCCTCGCTGATCATGCCGACCAGCTTGTGCTCCGGGTGGTTGATCACCGGCAGCCGGCGCACCTGGTACTGCTCCATCACCCGCAGCACCTGCTCGCAGTCCTCGTCCGCCTCCACCGTCATCGGCCGCCCCTGCGCCAGCTCGCCCGCCGTCACCGACGCCGGGTCGCGCCCCTCGGCGACGCAGCGCAGCACGATGTCGCGGTCGGTCACGATGCCCAGCAGCTTGTCGTTCGGCCCGCAGATGGGCAGCGCGCCCACGTGGCGCTCCCGCATGATCCGGGCGGCGGCCGCGAGCGTCTCGTCCTCACGGATGCACTCCGCGCCCGGGTGCATGATGTCGCTGGCTCTGGTCATGGTCCGCCTCCTGACCTGGCTTCCCTGTCCCCTCGTCCATCGTGGTCCGGGCCGGTGGCCGACGCCACCGGGGCCGTCAGCCGCCGTCGCCCCCGTCCGTACGGCCATCCTGGTCCGCACCGCCGCCCGGCTCGACCCGGCCGTCCGGCGACTCCCCGCCGCCCAGTGGAGAGCTGTCCAACACCTCCTCCAGAGGCGGGAGTTCGTGCTTGGGCGGCTCGGGAGGTCCGAGCTCCTCCTCCGGGACCTCGCCGCTCTCCACCGCTTCCTCCACGACCTTCGCCCCGGCCGCGGCCGCAGCGGCCGTCAGCAGGCTCCGCTGCTGGACCTCCGTCGCGCTGTCCAGGAAGCGCAGCAGCTCCACCGGGAAGGGCAGCACCAGCGTCGAGTTCTTCTCCGCCGCCACCTCCACCACGGTCTGCAACAGCCGCAGTTGCAGCGCCGCCGGGGTCGCGCTCATCACCGCCGCGGCCTCCGACAACCGCTCCGAGGCCTGGTACTCGCCGTCCGCCGTGATGATCCGGGCCCGCCGCTCACGCTCGGCCTCCGCCTGCCGGGCGATCGAGCGCTTCATCGACTCCGGCAGCGCGACGTCCTTGATCTCCACCCGGTCGATCTCGATGCCCCAGCCCAGCGCCGGGCTGTCGATCATCAACTCCAGCCCCTGGTTGATCGGTTCGCGGTTCGCCAGCAGGTCGTCCAGCTCGCTCTTGCCGATGATCGAGCGCAGCGAGGTCTGCGCGACCTGGGAGATCGCGAAGTTGTAGTCCTGCACGTTGACGGTGGCCTTCACCGGGTCCACCACCCGGAAGTAGACCACCGCGTCCACCCGCACGGTCACGTTGTCCCGGGTGATGCCCTCCTGCGCCGGGATCGGCATCGTCACGATCTGCACGTTCACCCGGCGCAACCGGTCCGCGACCGGCAGCAGCGCCACCAGCCCGGGATCGCGCACCTCGTCGCGCACCTTCCCGAAGCGGAACACCACGCCCTTTTGGAACTGCTGCACGACCCTGATGCTCATGCCCGCCCAGAGCGCCCCCAACCCGGCGAGCCCGGCCAGGGCACCCAGCACCGCATCGACGATCATCGCGGCCTCCTTGCGGCCTGCGCGCACACCGGCGCGTCCGGCCGCCGCCGACCCGGACCGGCCGGGGACCGCCAGAGCAACTGATTCCACGCTACGCCTGCCCGGCCCGCGCCGGTTCGAACATATTCCGGCCCCGACGCACCCCGGCCCCGGCGGCTCTAGGATCTCGACCATGCCGCCCCTGGCCGTGCCCCCGTCCCCCGCCGGTGACCCCGCCGACGACCCCGACGACCCCCGCCACCCCGCCGCGGCGGCCGCCCGGGCCGACGGACTCACCCCGCTGGACCGCGTCGTCACCGGCTGCCGGGCCTGCCCGCGCCTGGTGGCGTGGCGCGAGGAGACCGCCCGGACCAAACGCCGCGCCTACCAGGACTGGGACTACTGGGCCCGCCCCGTCCCGGGCTTCGGCCCGCCCGACGCCCCACTCGTCCTGGTCGGCCTCGCCCCCGCCGCCCACGGCGCCAACCGCACCGGCCGGATCTTCACCGGCGACCCCTCCGGCGACCTCCTCTACGCCGCCCTCTACGACCTCGGGCTCGCCAACCGCCCCGAGTCCGTCCGCCACGGCGACGGCCTGGAACTCTTCGGCGTCCGGATCACCGACCCGGTCCGCTGCGCCCCGCCGGACAACAAGCCCAGCACCGCGGAACGCGACACCTGCCGGCCGTGGATCACCCGGGAGCTGGAGCTGATGCGCCCCACCGTGCGCACCGTCGTCGCCCTCGGCGGCTTCGCCTGGCAGGCGATGCTGCCGGTGATCGCGGACGCCGGCTGGCTCGTCTCCCGCCCCCGCCCCGCGTTCGGCCACGCCGCCCTGGCCCGCTTCCCCGCCCACGACGGCGGCCCGGAACTGCGGATGTACGGCTGCTACCACGTCAGCCCGCGCAACACGAACACCGGCCGACTGACCCCCACGATGCTCCACGACCTGCTCCGCGAAGCCGCCCGCTCCGCAGGGCTCGCACCCCGGTAGGGAACCCGACGGAGCCGGCCGAACCGCGGACCCGCCACCCCCTCGGCGGCCCCCGCCCGCGACGCACGGGCCCGGTCACCCGCCAGCCCGACCGAACCCGGCCCGGGCGGGGGCGTGACGCGCCCCCGCCCAGCCCCGGAGACCCGCGCGGAACCCGACGAGGACACCGGCCCCGGACCACCGGCATACGGCCGCGACCACGCCGGCCCGCGCAGCACGAACACCGGCCGCCACCATCTCGGCCCCGACGGCGAGGGGCAGTCCTGCGGCGACCGCCACCGGCCCGGTCCCGGTGGCTCGCAGCTCGGTGGCGCGCAGCTCGGTGGCGAGTTCCTCCGCCTCGGCGCGGCAGTGGCCGGCCGACCCCCAGCGCGCCCTTCCAGGCGCCGACCCCCCGGGCAGGCGGCCGCGCCGGGGCACCGGCCGGTGCCCCTCACCCGAACCGGGCCAGCTTCCGCTTGCCGGCCCGCCGCCAGACCTCCGGCAGCCGCAGACGGGCAGCCTCCTCGGTGGCCAGCCGGCGCCCGTACAGGACCCCGTAGCCGAAGGGCTCCACGCCGCTCGCCGCCTGGGCGGCCAGGGTGGCCGCCGCGACCACCGCGTCCTGGTGCTCCCCCAGCACGTCCTGGACGGCCTTCATCCGCTCGGTGTAGCGCTCGGCCCGGGCGCCGACCGCCGGGGCGGCGGTCTCGCCGGCGTATCGGGCGCGCTTGGCCGCCTTGCGGGCCGCGTGGAGGGCGGGGGCCCGCTCCCCGGGGGCGGCGGCGAGGGCGGCGCGGACGCGCTCGGCGGTGCGGCGCTGTTCGCGGGCGGCGACGCGGGAGAGCTCCGGCAGGGCGTCGCGGGCGGCCCGGCGCCGCAGTGGCGGGTCGGCGAGGAGGGCGGTGAGGGCCTCGCCGAGGGCCCGGCGGCGCGGGCTGTCGAGAGCGGCCACCACCTCGGGCCAGACCTTCCGGTACTCGGCCGCGCCCCACCGCTCCAGCGCGGCGGCGACCCGCTGGGGCTCGCACTCGGCGGGCAGCCCGCGGGCCTCGGCGGCC
>NZ_JBEZUT010000236.1:0-13758 GCF_040636595.1 Kitasatospora sp. NPDC036755 | reverse complement strand
GTCGCGGGCGCGGTCGCCGGCGCGCTCCCGCTCGGCTCCGGCTCCGTACCGGCCGCCACCGGCGCGCTGGCCCCCGCGCTCTGCGAGGCCGCGCCGTCGGCGGCACCGTCCCCGTTGCCGACCATCTGGATCACCGCCACCACCCCGGCGATCAGCAGCAGCACCACGATCACGGTGGCGATGGCCAGCCGCCGCCGGCCGGTGCGCGGGTCGGCCCCGGCCGCCTGCGTCGCCCCCATCGTCCACTCGCTGGTCACCGGCCGGATCGACTCCGGCGCCGGCTCCCCGGACGGCTCCTCGGCGGTTTCCCCGCCCTGGGCCCGGCTGCCGACCCGGACCGTCCCCAGCAGCCCGCCCACAGGCCGCTTGCGCCCCTGCTCGGGCCGCTCCGGCTCCTCCTGCGGAGTCTGCGGAGCCTTCGTCGCCTCGGCCTCGGCGGCCTTCTCCACCGGCACCGCGTGCTCGGTGGTCGACTCCGCCCGCGCGGTCGCCTCCGCGACCACCCGCTTGAGCATCGACCGGGTCTGCGAGGCGTCCAGCCGCTCGGCCGGGTCCTTCGCCAGCAGCCCCTCGATCACCGGCAGCAGCGGCCCGGCGTTCGCCGGCGTGGTCAGGTCCTCGGTCATCACCGCGGTCAGCGTGGCCAGCGCCGAGCCCCGGTCGTACGGCGGCCGGCCCTCGACCATCGCGTACAGCGTGCCGCCCAGGGACCAGAGGTCGGCCGGCGGCCCGGGCTTCTGCCCGCGGGCCCGCTCCGGCGAGATGTACGAGGGCGCGCCGACCAGCATCCCGGTCGAGGTGACCGAGGCGTCGCCCTCCACGCTGGCGATGCCGAAGTCGGTGAGCACCACCCGGCCGTCCTCGCCGATCAGCACGTTGGACGGCTTGACGTCCCGGTGCAGGATCCCGAGCGCGTGCGCCGCGCTGAGCACGCCCAGCACGTCGAGCGCGATCTCCGCCGCCCGGCCGGGCTCCAGGGGCCCGTCCTCGCGCACCACGTCGGCCAGCGAGCGGGACTCGACCAGCTCCATGACGATCCACGGCCGGTCGTCCTCGTCGACCACGTCGAAGACCGTCACCGCCGAACTGTGCCGGATCCGCGCGGTGGCCTTGGCCTCGCGCAGCGTCCGGGTGATCAGCCGGTGCTTCTCCTCCTCGTCGACGCTGGCGTTCATCCGCAGTTCCTTGACCGCGACGGTCCGCCCCAGCATCTCGTCCTCGGCGCGCCAGACCGTGCCCATGCCGCCGCGCCCGAGCACGCCGTTCAGGCGGTAGCGGCCGGCCAGGAGGCGGCCGGTGGAACCCTTCGCCTGGGTCATTCGGAACGTTCCCCCATGTGCTGCCGGCGGTCGTGGTGACGGCGCGTCGGCCCGACCTGGGTCCCGGACGCCCAAGCCTCCATCATCCCCTGTCCCGAGGGCCCTCGACCACCCACCCCCGCCCCAAGCTGGGACGAACCGGAACGGTAACGGCGCTCCGTGCCCGATCTGTGATCGAAAACTCGCCAAGATCTGCCCGGGCCACTGCTACCGTTCGGCAGCTCATCGTCTTTCCGGGGGGATTCGACGCCCATGACCGCACCCGCACCGGGCACTGACGGCCCATCGTCCCGGCCGCGCACCGCCCAGCACTACTCGGTCGCCCCGCCCCCGGCCGCCCCCGAGGGCTACGTCGCCCCCGGCATGCCCGGCGCCCCGGTAGCCGGCTTCGAACCCCCCGAACCCGCCCGCCCGACGCCCCCCGCGGCCCCCCGGCACCGCACCGCCCTGGCCGTCGCCCTCGCCCTGCTCGCCATGCTGCTCGGCGGCCTCGCCTACGGCAGTGCCCCGCTGCGCGCCGCCGACAGCCTCGGCTGGCTGGCCATCGCCCCCGCGGGCCTGGTCGCCCTCCCGCTGGGCCGCCTCGGCGGCCGGGCCCGCTTGCTCCCCCCGCTCGGCGCCCTCCTCGCCGCCGGTGCCCTCCTCCTCGGCCAGCTGATCGAGCACCTCCGCCGCCTCCCCGCCGGCACCCCCGCGCCCCGCGGCCTCCTGCACGACACCCTCACCACCTGGCGTGCCGACCTCCGCCCCCTCGACGCCGCCTTCTACGCCATCGCCCTGATCGGCGGCTTCCTCCTCACCCGCCGCACCGCCACCCGGAGTTGACCCCGGCGGCCGCCGCCGGGAACGCCGAAGGCCCCCGCCGTCACCGGCAGGGGCCTCCGTCGACACACGGCTCAGCGGTGGTCGAGCGCCGGGTTCACCGTCACCTCGACCCGCTGGAACTCCTTGAGCTCCGTGTACCCCGTCGTGGCCATCGCCCGGCGCAGCGCCCCGAACAGGTTCATCGTCCCGTCCGGCGTGTGCGAGGGCCCGGTCAGGATCTCCTCGGTGGTCCCGACGGTCCCGAGGTCCACCCGCTTGCCGCGCGGCAGCTCCTCGTGGACGGCCTCCATGCCCCAGTGGAAGCCCTTGCCCGGGGCGTCCGTGGCCCGCGCCAGCGCGGCGCCGATCATCACCGCGTCGGCGCCGCAGGCGACCGCCTTCGGGATGTCGCCGCTGTAGCCGACCCCGCCGTCCGCGATCACGTGGACGTAGCGGCCGCCGGACTCGTCCATGTAGTCACGGCGGGCGGCGGCCACGTCGGCCACGGCGGTCGCCATCGGCACCTGGATGCCCAGGACGTTGCGGGTGGTGTGGGCGGCGCCGCCGCCGAAGCCGACCAGCACACCGGCGGCGCCGGTCCGCATCAGGTGCAGTGCCGCGGTGTACGTGGCGCAGCCGCCGACGATCACCGGCACGTCGAGTTCGTAGATGAACTGCTTGAGGTTGAGCGGCTCGGCGGCGCTGGAGACGTGCTCGGCCGAGACGGTGGTGCCGCGGATGACGAAGACGTCGACGCCGGCGTCCACGACGGCCTTGGAGAACTCGGCGGTGCGCTGCGGCGAGAGCGCGGCGGCGGTGACGACGCCGGAGTCGCGGACCTCCTGGATCCGCTGCTTGATCAGCTCGGCGCGGATCGGCGCGGCGTAGACCTCCTGGAGCCGGCGGGTCGCGGTGGACTCGTCGGTGATCGCGGCGATCTCGTCCAGCAGCGGCTGCGGGTCCTCGTAGCGGGTCCACAGGCCTTCGAGGTTCAGCACGCCGAGACCGCCGAGGCGGCCGATCGCGATGGCCTGCTGCGGCGAGACCACGCTGTCCATCGGGGCCGCCAGGAACGGCAGCTCGAAGCGGTAGGCGTCGATCTGCCAGGCGATCGAGACCTCCTTCGGGTCCCGCGTACGCCGGCTGGGGACGACGGCGATGTCGTCGAAGGCGTACGCCCGTCGGCCGCGCTTGCCTCGCCCGATCTCGATCTCGGTCACTTCGAGCCCTTCTCTTTGTTGCTCATGCCTGCCGGGTCACCCCGGCCGCACCCCAGTATCCCGCACCGGCACGGCTCCCGCCCCGACGGCCCACGGCCCGGACAGCCCGAGGGGCCCGCCGCCGCGGTGCGGCAACGGGCCCCTCAGTGGTTCACGCCGTTCAGCGGGTCGAGTAGTTCGGCGCCTCGACGGTCATCTGGATGTCGTGCGGGTGGCTCTCCTTGAGGCCCGCCGAGGTGATCCGGACGAAGCGGCCCTTGCTCTCCATCTCGGCGACGGTGGCGGCGCCGACGTAGCCCATGGTCTGGCGCAGGCCGCCGACCAGCTGGTGCAGGACGGCCGACAGCGGGCCGCGGTAGGGCACCTGGCCCTCGATGCCCTCGGGGACGAGCTTGTCGTCCGAGGCCACCTCGGCCTGGAAGTAGCGGTCCTTGGAGTACGAGCGGCCCTGGCCGCGGGACTGCATGGCGCCCAGCGAGCCCATGCCGCGGTAGGACTTGAACTGCTTGCCGTTGATGAACAGCAGCTCGCCCGGGGACTCCTCGCAGCCGGCCAGCAGCGAGCCGAGCATCACGGTGTCGGCACCGGCGGCCAGCGCCTTGCCGATGTCGCCCGAGTACTGCAGGCCGCCGTCGCCGATGACCGGCACGCCGGCCGCCTGGCAGGCCTGGGCGGCCTCGTAGATGGCGGTGATCTGCGGGACGCCGATGCCGGCGACGACGCGGGTGGTGCAGATGGAGCCGGGGCCGACGCCGACCTTGACGCCGTCCACGCCGGCGTCGATCAGCGCCTGGGCGCCGTCGCGGGTGGCCACGTTGCCGCCGACCACGTCGATCCCGACGGCCGACTTGATCTTCGCGATCCAGGCCAGCGCGTTGTGGCTGTGGCCGTGCGAGGTGTCCACCACGAGGAAGTCGGCACCGGCCTCGACCAGGGCCTGGGCCCGGTCGAACGCCTCGGCGCTGGCACCGACGGCGGCGCCGACCAGCAGCCGGCCCTCGGCGTCCTTGGCGGCGTTCGGGTACTGCTCGGCCTTGACGAAGTCCTTGACGGTGATCAGGCCCTTGATCCGGCCCTCGTCGTCGACCAGCGGCAGCTTCTCGATCTTGTGACGGCGCAGCAGGGCCATCGCGTCCACGCCGGAGATGCCGACCTTGCCGGTGATCAGCGGCATCGGGGTCATGATCTCGCGGACCTGGCGGGTGCGGTCCGACTCGAAGGCCATGTCGCGGTTGGTGACGATGCCGAGCAGCTTGCCGGCCTCGTCGGCGATCGGCACGCCGGAGATGCGGAACTTGGCGCAGAGCGCGTCGGCCTCGGCCAGGGTGGTCTCGGGGCCGACCGTGATCGGGTCGGTGACCATGCCGGACTCGGAGCGCTTCACGAGGTCGACCTGGTTGGCCTGGTCCTCGACGGACAGGTTGCGGTGCAGCACGCCGACGCCGCCCTGGCGGGCCATCGCGATGGCCATGCGCGACTCGGTGACCTTGTCCATCGCCGCCGAGAGCAGCGGGATGTTGACGCGCACGTTCCGGGAGATCCGGGAGGAGGTGTCCACCTGGTTCGGCAGCACCTCGGAGGCCCCGGGCAGCAGCAGCACGTCGTCGTACGTGAGCCCGAGCATCGCGAACTTCTCGGGTACGCCTGCGGCGTTGTAAGACATTTGGGGGGTACCTTCCGTGGCCGGCCTAATCCGCTCACGCCCTGAGGGTGGGGGCGCATTCATCGCTCACTCGCGCAGACCGCCGAAGCCGGGTGCGAATAGGAGGATCCTCCAAGGGGACCCCGCGCGCACCCGCCAAACTTTGGCAACCCGCCCAGGCGCCGATACCCCATGGTACTGGCACCGCGAATGTGTCCTCGTGTGCCCTTGACAACACCACCGCCCCGTGGCTCATTCCCCCCGCAACCGGCGGAAACGGGCACGGACCGGGAGCAGCGGTCAGGAGGACTCCTCGGCGAGCGCGCGCAGCCGGCTGAGCGCCCGGTGCTGGGCCACCCGGACGGCGCCGGGCGACATCCCGAGCACCTCGCCGGTCTCCTCCGCCGAGAGCCCGGCGGCCACCCGCAGCAGCACCAGTTCGCGCTGACGGGCCGGCAGGTTGGACAGCAGCTCCTTCGCCCAGGCGGCGTCGCTGCTCAGCAGCGCCTGCTCCTCCGGGCCGAGCGCCTCGTCCGGCACCTCCGGCAGGTCGTCCTGCGGCACGACGGTCGAGCCGGGCCCGCGCATCGCGGCCCGCTGGAGGTCGGCGATCTTGTGGGCGGCGATCCCGTACACGAAGGCCTCGAAGGGGCGGCCCTGGTCCTTGTACCGGGGCAGCGCGCAGAGCACCGCGACGCAGACCTCCTGCGCGACGTCGTCCACGTGGTGCCGGGCCCCGCCGGGCAGCCGGACCAGCCGGGCGCGGCAGTACCGCAGCGCCAGCGGGTGGACGTAGGCGAGCAGCGCGTCGATCGCCGGGCCCTCGCCGCGCACCGCGGCCGCGACCAGTTCGCCCACCAGCGGCGAGCCGCCCGTGCCGAGCACCGGCGGGCGGTCCGGACCGGCCGCGCCGGCGGGATCGGCGTACGACGGATCGTGGCCCGGACCGGAGGGCTCGGCCTCCACCGGGTCCGCCTGGCCGGCCGCACCGGCGACGTCGTCGCGCATCGGTCCATGGTGCCTGGTCGAGCGGGAAAACGCGGCACCGCGTCCGGAGTTGTGCACCGGAACGTTATGCGCTGCGGCACCGTACGGCATGCCGCGCACCACCGGCCCCTCCTGCACCGTGCCGCCTCCCGCCCCGCCGCCGTCGGTGGTGGTTCCGTCCGTCGCGCCGTCCGCCGAGTGTCCTGCGGCTGCGTGGTTCGCCGCAGTGCCTGTCCGCTGGTCCCCGAGGTGCTCCACACCTCCATGGTGCAACCTCGGGACCGTAACGTCACACGCCCGTACGGGGACCGCCCCGGGAACCTCCGGCGGCACGCCGCAACCGGCGGCGCCGCCGGTGGTCAGCGGACCAGGCCCCAGCGGAAGCCCAGCGCCACCGCGTGCGCCCGGTCGGAGGCCCCGAGCTTCTTGAACAGCCGTCGGGCGTGGGTCTTGACCGTGTCCTCGGAGAGGAACAGCTCGCGGCCGATCTCGGCGTTGCTGCGGCCGTGGCTCATGCCCTCCAGCACCTGGATCTCACGCGCCGTCAGGGTCGGCGCGGCGCCCATGTCGGGGCTGCGCAGCCGGCGCGGGGCGAGCCGCCAGGTCGGGTCGGCGAGGGCCTGGGTGACGGTGGCCCGCAGCTCGGCGCGCGAGGCGTCCTTGTGCAGGTACCCGCGGGCGCCCGCGGCCACCGCGAGCGCGACCCCGTCGAGGTCCTCGGCGACGGTGAGCATGATGATCCGCGCGCCCGGGTCGGCGGACAGCAGCCGCCGGACCGTCTCGACCCCGCCGAGGCCGGGCATCCGGACGTCCATCAGAACGAGGTCGGAGCGGTCGGCCACCCAGCGGCGGAGGACCTCCTCCCCGTTCGTCGCGGTGGTGACCCGGTCCACACCGGGTACGGTCGCGACGGCGCGGCGAAGCGCCTCGCGGGCGAGCGGGGAATCGTCGCAAACGAGAACGGAAGTCATGACCGTCGTCCTCCGCAGCTGATCCGCGTCACGTTGAGCCTCCTGGCTGGTACGAACCTCTCCGACACGGCCGATCGGCGACAGACTTCGTCCTGATCGCCCCAACCTGCCCGCGATCGTTCCCGACGTCCGGCGCCCGCTAACCGCCTCCGCACTTCCAACGACCGTCACTCGAATGAGTTACGGCCTTCGGGGCCATCTCCACCACTGTACGTGGCCAATCCATTACCGATCAGCCGCATCGCGGTGCACACGCCGCACTTTTGCGCAGCTCACGCGCGGTCGGCGTACGACCCGCACACCGATTCGGCACGTCGCGCGCCCGTCGGCCACCCGATTGCCACGCGCGCGCCCGGCGGAGCCCTTGCCCACTATGCCCGTTTTTATAGCTTTCGTATGGTCATTGACTGTTGTGCCAGTGTGTGGGTGACTTGTCCATGGAGTTGCCTTAAGTCATATTTCCAGGTGTCCACACCAGTGCATCGAAGCCCCGCCGCACCGCTCGGCAGCAGCCCCGCCGAACGCCCGGCCGACGGCCGACAGCCTCTGAAGGGAATGAGCCATGGCAGATTTCTCCCGCCTCCCCGGTCCCAACGCGGACCTCTGGGACTGGCAGCTCTCCGCAGCCTGCCGTGGCGTGGACAGCTCGCTCTTCTTCCACCCCGAGGGCGAGCGCGGGGCCGCGCGCAGTTCGCGCGAGGCCAGCGCCAAGGAGGTCTGCATGCGCTGCCCGGTGATCGCCGAGTGCGCGGCGCACGCGCTGGCGGTCCGCGAGCCGTACGGCGTCTGGGGCGGGATGACCGAGGACGAACGCGAGGAGATGCTGGGACGCTCGCGGCACCGGCTGGTCGAGGTGCCGCTGGCCCCGCCGGCGGTCGCCCAGCGCTGACCCGACTCCAGGAGCGCCGTGAAGAAACGTTTCTTCTCGGCGCTTCAGCCTTCCGGCTCACCGTGCGTGCGGGGCCGCGGCAGCCCCGTCACTCACCGTCAGCGGTCGGCGGCCGCCCCCGCCAGCCGCTCCAGCATCAGCGCCACGGCCGGCACCTCGGCCAGGTCCGGCAGGGTCAGCGCGACCACCTGGCGCACCGCGGGCGCCCCGGAGGCCGTCCGCACCGGCACCGTCGACACGCCGTCAGGGCGTACCGACTGCAGCGCCAGCCGGGGCAGCACCGCCACTCCGAGCCCGGCCGCCACCAGGCCGACCACCGCCGGGTAGTCGTCCGTCGCGAAGTCGATCCGGGGCTCGAAGCCCGCTCCGGCGCACAGCTCCACCAGGTGCCCCCGGCACTGCGGACAGCCGGCGATCCACTGCTCCCCCGCCAGCTCGGCCAGCTCCACGCCCCGTCCGGCCAACGGGTGGGCGGCCGGCAGCAGGCCCAGCATCGGGTCGTCCAGCAGGGGGGTGACCACTAGATCGGACCAGTCGGTCCCGGCGGTCAGCTGCTGGGCCTCCAGGTTGGCCTCGGCCCGGGCCTCGCGCGGCGTGCCGTGGGCGGGCGCCGGGGCCGCGACGGCCCCGTCGGACTGCGGGTAGCGGAAGGCCAGCGCGATCTCGCACTCGCCGCCGCGCAGCATCGCCAGCGACTCCGGCGGCTCCGCCTCGACCAGCGACACGCGCACCCCCGGATGGCCGTCCCGCAGGCGGGCGACCGCCGGCGGCACCAGGGTGGAACTCGCCGTCGGGAAGGACACCAGCCGGACCCGCCCGGCCCGCAGGCCGGCGATCGCGGCCACCTCCTCCTCGGCGGCGGAGAGCCCGGCCAGGATTCCGGTGGCATGCTTGAGCAGGACCCGTCCCGCCTCGCTGAGCTGCATCCCGCGGCCCGAGCGGACCACCAGCGGGGTGTCGACCGACTTCTCCAGGGCCTTCATCTGCTGACTGATGGCGGGCTGGGTGCACCCCAGCTCGCGGGCGGCGGCGGAGAAGGAGCCGGTGCGGGCGACGGCACGCAGGACGCGCAGGTGGCGGGCCTCGATCATGCCTCAGTTATAAGGCAATCTTTGCATTCTGCAAAATTCTACTGATAGTTGAAGGATGAAGATCAACGCCGGAGGCCCGGCCCGCTCCCCCTCGCGGGGTGCGGACCGGGCCTCCGGTCAGGCGTCGGAGCCTCAGTGCGAGTGGCCGTGGCCGTGCGAGTGGCCGCCGTTGTCGGCCTCCTCCTCCTTCTTCTCCACCACGAGGGTCTCGGTGGTGAGGAGCAGGGAGGCGATCGAGGCGGCGTTCTCCAGGGCGGAGCGGGTGACCTTGACCGGGTCGATGACGCCGGCCTTCACCAGGTCGCCGTACTCGCCGGTGGCGGCGTTGTAGCCCTGGCCGGCCTCCAGCTCGGAGACCTTGGAGGTGATGACGTAGCCCTCCAGGCCGGCGTTCTGGGCGATCCAGCGCAGCGGCTCGTGCAGCGCCTTGCGGACCACGGCGACACCGGTGGCCTCGTCGCCCGACAGGCCCAGGCCGTCCTCCAGCACCTTGGCGGCGTGGACCAGGGAGGCGCCACCACCGGCGACGATGCCCTCCTCGACCGCGGCGCGGGTCGCCGAGATGGCGTCCTCCAGGCGGTGCTTGCGCTCCTTCAGCTCCACCTCGGTGGCGGCGCCGACCTTGATGACGCAGACGCCGCCGGCCAGCTTGGCCAGGCGCTCCTGCAGCTTCTCGCGGTCCCAGTCGGAGTCGGTCGCGGCGATCTCGCCCTTGATCTGGGCGACGCGGCCGGCGACGGCCTCGGCGTCACCGGCGCCGTCGACGACCGTGGTCTCGTCCTTGGTGATGGTCACGCGGCGGGCGGTGCCCAGCACGTCCAGACCGACCTGGTCGAGCTTGAGGCCGACCTCCTCGGAGATGACCTGGCCACCGGTCAGGACGGCCAGGTCGCCGAGGATCGCCTTGCGGCGGTCGCCGAAGCCCGGGGCCTTGACGGCGACGGCGTTGAAGGTGCCACGGATCTTGTTGACGACCAGGGTCGACAGCGCCTCGCCGTCGACGTCCTCGGCGATGATCAGCAGCGGCTTGGAGGCACCGCCCTGGAGGATCTTCTCCAGCAGCGGCAGCAGCTCCTGGATGGAGGAGATCTTGCCCTGGTTGATCAGGATGTACGGGTCCTCCAGGACCGCCTCCTGCCGCTCCGCGTCGGTGACGAAGTACGGCGACAGGTAGCCCTTGTCGAACTGCATGCCCTCGGTGAAGTCCAGCTCCACGCCGAAGGTGTTCGACTCCTCGACGGTGATGACACCGTCCTTGCCGACCTTGTCGATCGCCTCGGCGATCAGCTCGCCGACCTGGGTGTCCTGCGCGGAGAGGGACGCGACGGCGGCGACGTCGTCCTTGCCCTCGATCTCGCGGGCGACGGACAGCAGGTGCTCGGAGACGGCGGCGACGGCCTTGTCGATGCCCTTCTTCAGGGCGGCCGGGCCGGCGCCGGCGGCGACGTTCCGCAGGCCCTCGTTGACCAGGGCCTGGGCCAGCACGGTGGCGGTGGTGGTGCCGTCACCCGCGACGTCGTTGGTCTTGGTGGCGACCTCCTTGACGAGCTGCGCGCCAAGGTTCTCGTACGGGTCGTCCAGCTCGACCTCGCGGGCGATGGTGACACCGTCGTTGGTGATGGTCGGGGCGCCGAACTTCTTGTCGATGACGACGTTGCGGCCCTTGGGGCCGATGGTCACCTTGACGGTGTCGGCCAGCTTGTTGACACCGCGCTCCAGCGAGCGGCGGGCGTCCTCGTCGAACTGCAGGATCTTCGCCATGTTCCCTATTCCCTCGGGACTGCGGCAGGCCCACCGGCCGCCGAACTACGTGAACCAACAACCACGCCCCGGGCCACTGTCACGGAGGACACGGATCCGGGGCGGGTCGGGGACGTCTTACTTCTCGATGATCGCGAGAACGTCGCGGGCGGAGAGCACCAGGTACTCCTCGCCCTGGTACTTCACCTCGGTGCCGCCGTACTTCGAGTACAGGACGATGTCACCCACGGCGACGTCGAGCGGCAGACGCTGGCCGTCCTCGAAGCGGCCCGGGCCGACGGCCAGGACGACGCCCTCCTGGGGCTTCTCCTTGGCGGTGTCCGGGATAACCAGGCCGGAGGCCGTGGTGGTCTCGGCGTCGAGCGGCTGGACCACGATGCGGTCCTCGAGCGGCTTGATGGCAACCTTGCTGCTGGTGGTCACGTCCGAGCTCCCCTTCGGAGATTACGGGGTTTTCTAACGGGTAGGGGCGATCCTGCGGGTCTGCCGTCGCGGGGGTCAGACACGCGTCGTCGCGTTAGCACTCTCCAGGTGGTGAGTGCCAAGGACGACCATAGGGCCGTGTTAGCACTCAGTCAACCAGAGTGCCAACGACGCGCCCTGAGGACCCCGGTTCGAGGGTGAGTAGCCGGTGAGTAGCCGTACTCATGTGCGGCCCGGCCCGGCTCGCCAGACTCGTGCCATGACTCCGATCCCCCCGGTCCGCGTGGACCCGTCCCGCTCCAAGGACGCGGCGCTCTCCCTGCTGGCGCTGCTCCTGCTGGGGGCGGTGCTCCCGGTCGCCGTGTTCCTCCTCGTCTGCCTCGCCGGCAGCGCCGCCGGCTTCGACGGCGGCGACGACGGGGACGGCAGCGCCTGGGCCACCCTGGGCGCGGCCTTCCTGGCCACCCCGGTGGTCGCCCTCGCGGTGAGCGTCGTGACGGCCGTCCGCAGCCTCCGGTCCGGCTACCGGTTCCTCCCGGTCGCCGCCGCGACCACCGCCCTGGCCGCCCCGTTCTCACTGCCCACGCTGCTCTCCTCGGGCCTCCTCCGGTGAACCCGCCGCCCGGCACACCCGGGCGCACCGGGCGGCGGACGCCGCCGCTCCGCCCGCCCCGCCGACCGGCGAGAATGGGCCCGTGGACACCGAGAACCTCCAGCCGCTGCTGACGCCCGAGGGCCAGGCCCTGCTCGCCGAGTTGCGCGAGTTCACCCCCGAGGAGGAGCTCGCGCTGGCGACCCGGCTGCGGCGGGAGCACCCGGCGGAGCTGGTGTCGGCCGCGTTCGGCCAGGCACGGCTGCGGCAGCGGGCGCGGGCGAAGTTCGGGACGGACGCCGACCTGATGTACTTCACGCCCAACGGGGTCGAGCAGTCCACCCGGCGCAGCGTGGCCGAGTGGCGGGCGCGGCGGTTCGCGGCCCTGGGCGTACGGCGGCTGGCGGACCTGTGCTGCGGCATCGGCGGGGACGTGCTGGCGCTGGCCCGGGCGGGCATCGAGGTGCTGGCCGTCGACAAGGACCCGGCGGCCTGCGCCGCCACCGCGGCCAACGCCGCCGCCCTGGGCCTCGCGGAGCTGGTCGAGGTGCGCTGCGCAGACGTCGCCGAGGTGGACGTCACCGGCTACGACGCGGTGTTCACCGACCCGGCCCGGCGCACCGCGCGCGGCCGGGTGTTCGACCCCGAGGCGTACGCCCCGCCGCTCTCCTGGGCAATCGAGGCCGGCCGGCGGACCCCGGTCGGCGCGCTGAAGGTCGCGCCGGGCATCCCGCACGAGGCCGTGCCGGAGGACGCCGAGGCCGAGTGGGTCTCCGACCACGGCGACGTCAAGGAGGCGGTGCTCTGGTTCGGCACCGGGGCCACGAGCCCGCACCGGGCCACCCTGCTGCCGCAGGGCGCCGGTCTGACCGGCGGCGACCTGCCCGACCCGCCGGCCGGCCCGGTCGGGCGCTACCTGTACGAGCCGGACGGCGCGGTGATCCGGGCCCACCTGGTGGCCGAGGTCGCCGGGCAGGTGAACGGCCGGCTGATCGACCCGAAGATCGCCTACCTGACCTCGGACGAGCTGGTCGCCACCCCGTACGCGCACGCCTTCGAGCTCACCGACGTACTGCCGTTCAACATCAAGAAGCTCAAGGCGCTGCTGCGCGAGCGGGCGGTCGGCACGGTGGTGATCAAGAAGCGCGGGATGGCGATCACCCCGGAGGAGCTGCGCCGTCAGCTCAAGCCCTCCGGGCCGAACACCGTCACCGTGATCCTCAGCCGCACCGACAACGGGCCGCTGATGATGCTGGGGCAGCCGGTCTGAGCCGGGCTACGAGGCGGGCGCCTGGATGTAGTCCTCAAGGCGGGCCACCGAGAAGCCCTGCTCCTGGATCCGGGCCAGCAGGTCGCCGAACATCTGGGTCATCGTGGCGCCCTTGAGCTCCTTGGGGCCGCGGAAGTGCGCCAGGATGATGTCGCCGGGCTTCAGCTTCTTGTCCGCCGCCTGGTACTGCATGTCGTGGATCTGCATCGACTCGCGCCACAGCACGATCGCGCGCGGGCCGCACTGCTGGACCGAGGTGTTGAGGGTCGGGGTGTTGGCGCCGTCGCCGAACGGCGGGCGGAACAGCAGCGGGGCGGTGCCGTACTGCTGGGTGAGCGCGGACTGGTCGTCGCAGATCTCGGCCTTCTGCTTCTCCGGCGGGATCTTGCTCATCACCGGGTGGTCCACGGTGTGGTTCTGGATGTGGTTGCCCAGCGCCTGGAGCGGCTTGAAGTAGGCGTAGTCGTTCTTGACGATGTCCCTGGTCAGGAACATCGAGATCGGCACCTTGAGGTCGGTGAGCATCTCGACGAACTTCGGGTCCTTCTCGGCCCCGTCGTCGATGGTGATGAAGACGACCTTGTCACTGGTCTTCACATCGCTGAACACCGGTACGGGGCCGGTCCGTTCGAGCTTGATCGGCTTGTCGGCGGGCGGCGCCGGGGCGGGGGCGAGCGGGGTGAGGTTCCACTTGGCCGACCGCGGGGCCCCTTCGCATTGTCCGGCTACGTGCCGAAGGCGCTCTCCGCAGTGCTCGCCAGCTCCGCCGCCAGGTCCTCCGATCGGGTG
>NZ_JBEZUT010000235.1:0-13763 GCF_040636595.1 Kitasatospora sp. NPDC036755 | reverse complement strand
GGGCCGCCCGCCCGCGGCGGGGCCCCGGGCGCCCCCCCCCGTGGGCCCCCCCGGCGGGGCCCCGCCCCGCGCCGGTAGGAGTCAGCCCGCGGCGGGGAAGCGCTCCCAGACGCGGTGCGTGCCGAGTTGATCGACCAGCGCGGAGACGGCCCGTTCACCGTCCGTCTCGGTGAACACGCCCGGGGCGTGCGGATCGACCCCCGCCGCCGACCAGAGGGCACGGGCGTCCGCGAGGCCGGCGATCGGCTTGGCGTGCCGGTAGGCCTCGTTCACCAGCAGGACGACCCTGGAGTCGAGCGTCCGCTGCCCGCCCGCGACCGCGCCGGACTTGGCATCCCGTGCCCCCCGGTCATCGGCACCCGGCTCGGGAGCGTGGGCCACCAGGAGCGCGTCGAACTCGACGGACCGGGCGGCGGCGAAGGTCCGCTGCACACCGAGGTCGTCGGCCAGCGGTGCTCCGGTGGGGCCGACGACCAGCGGCAGCAGGCCCGCCGCACGGGCGGCGTCGCGCATGCCGCGGACGACGGCGGGGTCCCCGCCGGGGCCGGCGACGATGCCGAGCACCCGGCCGGTCGCGGGCCACCGCTGCCCGACCTGGGACAGGGCAGGGCTCGGGGTGATGTCGGCCCGCACCGCGGCGCTCGGTGCCGGCAGGCCCAGTCCGGCGGCGACCTCCCGGCAGAGCTCGTCGTCGATCCGCGCCAGGACGGTCAGCACGCGTTCCCTGATCGCCTGCTCGTAGCACTTGGACAGTTCGAAGGTGTAGGCGGCGATCACGTGCTCGCGCTCCACCGGGCTCAGGCTCAGCCAGAACAGTCGGGGCTGGCTGAAGTGGTCGTCGAACGAGGCGGGTGCCTCGCGCACCTTGGCTCCGGCGGCGACCGGGGTGAGGTGCTCCACGAAGGCGTGGTCGGCGGTGCCGGCGAAGAACGGGCAGCCGCCGTCGAGCGAGTTCGGCTTGTACGGCGCGACGCCGGTGTGGACGGCGTCCTGGTGGAAGCCGTCACGGAGCATGTCGTTGACCGGGGCGTGGGTGCGGTTGACCGGGATCTGGGCGAAGTTCGGGCCGCCGAGCCGCGTGATCTGGGTGTCGAGGTAGGAGAACAGGCGGCCGGAGAGCAGCGGGTCGTCGGTGATGTCGATGCCGGGCACGAGGTGGCCCGGGTGGAAGGCGACCTGCTCGGTCTCGGCGAAGTAGTCGGTGGGGTTGGCGTTGAGCGTCATCAGGCCGATCGGCCGGACCGGGGCGAGTTCCTCGGGGACGATCTTGGTCGGGTCGAGCAGGTCGATGCCCTCGAAGGTCTGCTCCGGCGAGTCCGGGAACGTCTGGATGCCGAGCTCCCACTGCGGGAACGCCCCGGCCTCGATCGCGTCCGCCAGGTCCCGGCGGTGGAAGTCGGGGTCCGCGCCGCCGATCAGCTGCGCCTCCTCCCACACCAGCGAGTGCACACCCGCCTTCGGCTTCCAGTGGAACTTCACCAGGGTGCTCGCGCCCTCGGCGTCGACCAGCCGGAAGGTGTGGATCCCGAAGCCCTCCATCATCCGGTAGGAGCGCGGGATGCCGCGGTCGGACATGTTCCACAGGGTGTGGTGGGTGGCCTCGGTGTGCAGGGAGACGAAGTCCCAGAACGTGTCGTGCGCGCTCTGTGCCTGCGGGATCTCCCGATCCGGGTGCGGCTTGGCGGCATGGACGATGTCCGGGAACTTGATCGCGTCCTGGATGAAGAACACCGGGATGTTGTTGCCGACCAGGTCGAAGACGCCCTGGCCGGTGTAGAACTTGGTGGCGAACCCGCGGGTGTCACGGACCGTGTCCGCCGAGCCGCGCGAACCCAGCACGGTGGAGAACCGCACGAACACCGGTGTCTCCACCCCCTCGGCCAGGAACGCCGCCTTGGTCACCCCCGCCGCCGTGCCGTAGCCCCGGAAGACGCCGTGCGCCGCCGCGCCGCGGGCGTGCACCACGCGCTCCGGGATCCGCTCGTGATCGAAGTGCGTGATCTTCTCGCGCAGGTGGTGGTCCTGCAGCAGCACGGGGCCACGGGGCCCGGCCTTGAGCGAGTGGTCGCCGTCGGGCAGGCGGACGCCCTGCGCCGTGGTCAGGAATCCGCCGTTCTGGGCCCGCGCGGCCTCGGTGCCGGCGGCTCGACCGGTCGCCGACACCGGGGCGGGCGCCTCCTGGTCGGGCTTCGGCTGCAGCGGCGCCCGCGGCTCGGTCGGTTCCGCCACGGACGGCGCCTGCGGACCGGGGGCACCGGGCCCCTGGTCGGTCGGCCGGCGTGCGGGATTGGGCTTGTCCATCAGTACTCCGATCGGAAGACTCGCCCCGCCGGGGGTCGGCGGGGCGCCGGACACTCGATCCGGGCCGTCCCGACGCCCGGGCGCTGTGATCGCGAGGCCGGCCCACCGCCGTCTGCCAGCGTTCGGCGGGAGCACGCGGCCAGCGGCCCTAAAGGGGCCGGCAGTCGCTCGACGATCCTCGCCCGCCGAGTCTCCCCCGCACGCGCCGCCCCGTCCCGCACCGCGTCCGCGGTTCACCCTGGCGCTGCTCCGAACGGGCCGTGGCCGCCGGGTCAGGACGCGCGGGAGCCGGTGGGGGTCAGGTCCGCGACCAGGAGCGCCAGCAGCTCCGCCGGTGCCTCGATGAACCGGTAGTGGCCCCCTTCCAGGAGTTCGAAGGTCGTGTCGCCGCAGGCCGACCAGCCGGTCATCAGGGACGGCGCGATGCCCGTGTCCTCGGTCCAGCCGACGGCGGTGACCGGGCACGGCAGCCGGACCGGCTCGGCGACGTGGTACCGCTTGTTCATCTCGACGTCGTTGCGCAGGACGCCGAGGTAGAGCGCGAGCAGGCTCGGTTCCAGGGTGCCGCCCAGCTCCGCGACCAGTCCGCGCAGTTCGGCGGCCAGCTCGTCGTCGCTCATGCCGAGGAAGCGGCCGTAGGGGCCGTCCTGCGGCGCGACCTCGGAGGAGACGAACAGCCTGGCCGGGGCCGGGCAGCCCCGCCGGACCAGCCGTACGGCGGTCTCGTACGCCGCCAGCGCGGACCCGCAGTGGCCGAACAGGGCGTAGGGGCGGTCCAGGTACGGGCCCAGCGCTTCGCAGAGGTCGTCGGCCAGCGCCTCGTAGGTGGTGTGGGCGGGCTCGCGCATCCGGTTCTCCCGGCCGGGCGGCTGCACGGGGCAGACCTCGACGCCGTCGACCGACGACGGCCACTGGCGGTACATGCTCGCACCGCACCCGGAGAAGGGCAGGCAGAACAGCCTCGCCGGTGCCACCGGCGACGGCTCGCGCAGGAACCACTTGTTGCGGGTACGGGCCGTCGGAGCGTCCACTGATGACCTTCCGTGTGGGGTTTCTTCTCGGGTGCGCGGCGATGAGGGCGCCGCGGTGACGGCGGCCGGGGCGGCGGCCGCTACCGGGGCCGTGCGGTGATCGGCAGGTGGGTGAAGCCCGCGATGACGTTCGAGCGCATCCGCCGCGGCGCCCCGGCGAGCTCGAACCCGGTGAACCGGCCGAGCAGTTCGGCGAACAGGATCCGCAGGGCCACCCGCGCGACGGTGTGGCCGATGCAGTAGTGCGCGCCGACGCCGAAGGCGATGTGCCTGTTGGGCCGCCGCCGGATGTCGAAGGTGTACGGATCGGCGAACACGCTCTCGTCGCGGTTGGCCGACGCCAGCCAGACGACGACCGCGTCCCCCGCGGGGATCGGCACGCCCCGGACCTCGACGTCCCGGGTGGCGTGGCGCATGAAGTGCTGGGTGGGCGACGCCCATCGCAGGGCTTCCTCCACGCCGCTGCCGAGCAGCTCCGGGTGGGCCGCCCAGTCGTCCGGGACACCGGTCCCGGCCAGTTCGGCCATCGCCGCGACGGGCGGCTGGGCGGTGGTGACGGTCGCGCCGAGCAGCAGGCTGTAGCAGTTGGACACGATCTCGCCCGGCGACAGCCGGCGCCCGTCCAGTTCCATCGTGAGCAGCACGCTGACCAGGTCGTCACCCGGTGCGCGACGGCGCGCGGTGACGAGGTCCTGGAAGTAGGCGAACAGTTCGCGGTGGGCGGTCACGAGCGTGGCCTCGGGTCCGTCGGCGAGCTGGAACGCGGGGTCGTCCGCGGCGATGCAGGCGTGGGCGAGCCGGACCAGCCGCGGCCAGTCCGGTCGCGGCAGCGCCATCATGGTGCCGATCACCGCCATCGGCAGGGTGGCCATGGCGGCCGCGAAGTCGTACGGGCCGCCGTCGGCCAGCGGCCGGAGCAGTTCGACGACGACCCGGCGGATGGCCTCCCGGTCGTTCTCCACCGTCTTGATCGACAGCGCCTGTTGCAGCGGGCCGCGCAGGTGCGCGTGCCGGGGCGGGTCGGTCGCGGCCATCTGGCGGCCGCCGGCCGGGTCGCCCTTGCCGAGGAGGTTGAGCAGGGTGCCCTGTTCGGAGGTGAACGCGGCGTGGTCGCGGAGGACCCGGTTGGCCTCGGCGTGGCCGACGATCGACCAGTAGCCGATGTCGCCGACCGGCTGCCAGCTCACCGGGGCCTCGCGGCGCAGCCGTCGCCACGCCTCGTGCGCCCCGCCCGTGCGGTAGAGGTCGGGGTCGATCAGGTCGACCGGCCGCGGGGCGAGGACGGGGCAGCGCGGGGTCGGGGGGACCGCCGTCATCGGGGCCGCTCCTCCCCCGCCGCGTCGGCCGGAACCTCCGCCGCGCCGGCCGGGCTCCCGCTCCCGGCCGGGCCGTCCGCCTGGCCGTCCGGGCGCGAGGTCCGCGTCCGCTCGGTGAGGGCCGCCGCCAGCTCGGCGACGGTCGGCGACATGTACAGGGTCTGCGCGGGGAGGTCCACGTCGAACTCGCGCTGGGTGGCGACCAGGAGGTCGGTGGCCAGCAGGGAGTGTCCGCCGAGGTCGAAGAAGTCGTCGTCGACACCGACCGGTTCGACGCCGAGGACGTCGCCCCACAGGTCGGCCAGCCGCGTCTGCACCTCGGTGCGGGGCGGGACGAACTCGTTGGGCACGTTGCGCGGTACCCGGGTGGCGGTGGGCAGGGCCCGGCGGTCGATCTTGCCGTTGCGGTTCACCGGCAGTTCGGGACGGACGAGGATCGCCCAGGGGATCAGGTAGTCCGGGAGCCTGTCCCGCAGTTCGTGGCGCAGTCGCCGGCCGAGGTCGGCGCCGCCCTCCGGACCGGACTCCGCGGGCACCACGTAGGCCAGCAGCCGGGTGCCGCCCGCAGGGTCGGACTGCGGCAGCACGACCGCGTGCCGTACGCCGGGGAGCCGTTCCAACTCGACCTCGACGGCGCGCGGTTCGGCGCGGTAGCCCTGGACCTTGACCTGGTCGTCCGCGCGTCCCACGAACTCCAGGGTGCCGTCCGGCAGCCGGCGCACGAGGTCGCCGGTCCGGTACATCCGGGCGCCGGGCTCGGTGCCGAACGGATCGGGCAGGAACCGTTCGGCGGTCGCGGCCGGGCGGCCCAGGTAGCCGCGGGCCAGGCCCGCCCCGGCCACGTACAGCTCCCCGCACTCGCCGACGGGCACCGGCCGGAGCCCGTCGTCGAGCACGGCGACCCTGGTGCCGCTGATCGGGCGGCCGATCGGCACGCTCCGCAGCTCCGGGAGGGTGCTGCTGGTCCAGCAGGTCGTGTACGTGGTGTTCTCGGTCGGTCCGTAGCCGTTGGTGAAGAGCAGTTGCGGGTGGCGGGCCAGCAGGTGCCGGACGTGGCCCGGGGAGGCCACGTCGCCCCCGGTGAGGACGTGCCGCACGTCGGCGAACGCCTCCGGGTGGGAGCTCACCATCTGGTGGAGGAGGCCGGTGGTCAGCAGCAGGACCGTCACGCGCTCGGCCCGGACGACGCGCGCCACGTGCTCCAGCGTGATGGCGACCGGAGGGAAGAGGACCAGTCGGCAGCCGTTGACCAGGGGGGCCCAGATCTCGAACGTGGACGCGTCGAAGGCGACCGGCGCGAGGTGGAAGAAGACGTCCCCGGCCCGGACGTCCACCCAGTCCGCGCCCCGGACGAGCCGGTCGATCGCCCGGTGGGGCACGCCGACGCCCTTGGGCTCGCCGGTGGAGCCGGAGGTGTAGCTGACGTAGGCGAGCCGGTCGGGGTCGCAGGGGCGGGCCGGTGCCGCCGACGCGGCGGCGGACTCCCGCACGGGGCCGCCCTCCGTCACCGTGACGACGGTGCCGGGCAGTTGCCCCCGCCGGGCCTCCCCGGTGATCACCATGCCCGCGCCGGCGTCCTCCAGCAGCAGCGCGTGGCGGGCGGCCGGGTCGTCCGGTTCGAGTCCGAGGTAGGCGCCGCCCGCGATGAGGACGGCGAGCAGGGCCACGATCAGCTCCGGTGACCGGGGCACCAGCACGCCGACGACGTCCTCCTGTGCCAGTCCGGCGGCCCGCAGCCGCTCGGCGAGCCGGTTGGCGCGGTCATTGAGCTGCCGGTAGGTCAGGGTCCGTCCGTCGCAGGTGACGGCGGGCGCGTGCGGGGCCCGCTCCGCCTGTTCGGCGACCAGCTCGTGGATCGCCCGGGCTTCGAAGGGCGGCCGTCCGGTGCCGACGAACGCCGGGATGTCGGAGGTGAGGACCGTGTTGGTCAACTGCTTCCCGCTTTCCTGTGCTGAAGGGTGTCCCCGTCGGGGTTGAAGGCGCGACCGCGAGGGCGGTCGCCGCCGGGTGCCGCTGCGGCCGTTTCGGCTGCCGCGGCCGTTGTGACCATTGCGGCCCGTCGTGGCCGGGCCTCAGACCGCCGGCACGTGGAAGAAGGTGTCCCGCGCGGCGATGCGGCCCTGCGGCGTCATCCGGAAGAAGTCCGCGAACCGCAGCTCGACCTCGTCGCCGCCGTGCAGCACGCCGCGGAACAGGCCGTGCACGGCCACCTCGTCGTCGGTCGTGACCACGGTGGCCAGGGTGTGCACACCGGAGCGGATCACCCGCTGGTCGCGGTAGAAGCGTTCCAGTTCGGCGTGCCCGACCATGGGCGGGTATCCGGGGCGGTGGTAGCGGGCGTCCGGGGTGAACAGGGCGACCAGTGCGGGTACGTCGCCGGCGTCGACGAGCCGGTAGTACCGGCGGACCTGGGACACCGCCGGTGGCGGGGCCGTCGGGGCTTCCGGTGTCACGGACGGTGTCGTGGGCGGTGTCGCGGGCGGTGCCGGGGTCTCGTCGGATCGGGAAGGGCTGTGGACCATGCCGAAGGTGCTTCCTGTGATCGCCGTCAGGGGGCTCGGAGTCGGGTACGGGGTGAGAGGGCCGGCGCGGCCGCGGCGTCCGGGGCGTCCTCGATCGCTTCGGCCAGGCGCGCCGGCGTGGGCGCCTGGAACAGGGCGCCGAGGGTGATCTCCCGGCCGAACCGCGCCCGCACCCGGTTGACCAGCCGGGTCGCGAGCAGGGAGTTGCCGCCCAGCGCGAAGAAGCCGTCGTCGACGCCCACTTCGGGCCGGCCGAGCACCTCGGCGAACAGCGCGCACACCGCCTGCTCGGCCGGGGTGCGCGGGGCCGGCCCGGCCGGTGCCGGTGCCGGGTCCGGGACGGGCAGCGCGGCCCGGTCGATCTTCCCCCGGGGCGTCAGGGGGAAGGCCTCGAGCGTGACGATCGCCGAGGGCACCATGTAGTCCGGCAGCGCCGCGGCGGCGTGCTCCCGCACCGAGGCCGGGTCGAGCGCCCGGTCCCCGGCGGGGACGACGTAACCGATCAGGTGCCTGCCGGGCGAGGCGCCCCGGCCGGCGACCACGGTCGCCTGGGCGACGGCGGGGTGCCCGGCCAGGACCGCCTCGATCTCGCCCAGCTCGATGCGGAAGCCGTGGAGTTTGACCTGCTCGTCCGCGCGGCCGAGGAACTCCAGCTCCCCCTCGGCGTTCCAGCGGACCACGTCGCCCGTGCGGTACATCCGCTCCCCCGGTTCGCCGAACGGGCACGGCAGGAACTGGGAGGCCGTCCGGCGGGGGTGGCCGAGGTATCCGCGGGCCACGCCCGGACCGGCGACGTACAGCACGCCGGCCACTCCCGGCGGCACCGGCGACAGCTCCTCGTCCAGGACGTACACCCGCCGGTTGTCCACCGGCCGGCCGAGGGGGACGACGTCGGGCACGGCCCGGCCAGGGCGGAGCACCCGGCGTGTGGTGAACGTGGTGGCCTCGGTCGGGCCGTACCCGGCGACCACCACGGAGTCCGGGCACCGGGCCAGCACGCGCCGGACCGCGTCGGCCGGCACGATGTCGCCGCCGGTCCACACCTGGCCGACCCCGGCCAGCGTGCCGGGGGACTCCTCGGCGAACACCCGGAACAACCCGGCCGTCAGCCAGAGCGCGCCGACCTCGTGCTCGACGATGAGCCGGTGGAGGTCCGCGAGTGCCAGCTCGCCGGGCGGGGCCACGACCACCCGGCCCCCGTTGAGCAGCGGCACCCACCACTCGAAGGTGGACGCGTCGAAGGCGTGCGGGGAGTGCGCGAGGACCCGCGGGCCGTCCGCCTCGCGCCAGCAGTGCTGCGCGGTCAGGCTGATGACGTTGCGGTGGCTCAGCGCCACCCCCTTCGGCGTGCCCGTGGACCCCGAGGTGTACAGGACGCAGGCCAGGTGGTCCGGGCGCAGCGGCACGACGGGGTCGGTGGCCGGCTGGTCGGCGAGGCCCGGGTCGGCGTCGACGACGACACCCGGTGTGCCGGGGGACGGCACCTGCTCCCGGGTCGCCCGGTGGGTGAGCAGCACTGCCGCCCCGGTGTCGTCCAGGACGCGGCGCAGGCGGGCCGCCGGGGCCCGGGTGTCCAGCGGCACGTAGGCGCCGCCGGCCTTGCTGACCGCCAGGACCGCGACCACCACGTCGACGGAGCGTTCCATGAGCACGGCCACCGTGCTGTCGCAGCGGACGCCGAGGGCGATGAGCCGGTGGGCCAGCCGGTTGGCCCGGGCGTTCAACTCCGCGTAGGTCAGGGTGGTTTCGCCGCACACCACGGCGGGCGCGTCGGGCGTGCGCGCGACCTCGGCGGCGAAGGCCGACGGCACCGTCGGGTGCGGCAGCGGCCGCGCGGTGCGGTTGGCTGCCACGACGGTCCGGTGCCGTTCCTCGGGCGTGAGGAGGTCGGGCCGGCCGATCGGCCGGTCCGGGTCGGCGGAGGCCACCGCGTCCAGGAACCGGAGGAACCGCCGCTGGTGGGCGGCGAGTTCGGCCTCGGAGTAGAGCGCGGGGTTCGCGTCGACGTCGAGCCGGGGCTCGGTGCCGTCGGAGCGGTCGTAGACGGAGAAGGAGAGGTCCTCGACCGGCCCGTTGGACAGGTTGTGCACGGTGGCCCGGACGCCCGCGAAGTCCAGGTGGTAGTAGAAGGACATGATGTTGACGACGGGCCCGAACAGGACCCGCTCCGACCGGGCCGGGTCCAGCTCCCTGCGCAGGTCCTCGCTGCGGTGGCGCTGGTGGCGGCGCAGGGCGGCGACCTCCTCGGCCACCTGCCGCACGAGTGCGGACAGCCCCTGTTCGGGGCGGACGCTCAGCCGCAGCGGCACCACGTTCGCCACCATGCCGGGCACGGCCGGCGCGCCGGAGCCGGTGCGCCCGGTCACCGGCATGCTGAGCACGATGTCCCGCTCGCCGCTGAGACGGTGGAGGTACGCGGCGACCGTCGCGGTGAAGGCGGCGGGCCAGCTCGCCCCGGCGGGTCGCGCGGCCCGCCGCAGCGCGGCCAGGGTGGGCGCGTCGAGGCTGCCGGTCCGGCGCAGAAAGCCGTCCGAGGCGGGTGCCGATCGGCGGGCGAGGCTGACGGGGTCCGGCCGTCCGGCGAGCCGGCCTGCCCAGAACTCCCGGTCCTGTCGGGGCTGTTCGGACGCTCGGTAGGCGGCGTCGTGCTCCAGCAGCAGGCTCAGCGGCCCGAAGGCCGGTCCGGCGCCGGCCCTGCCCTGGACGAGAGCGGTGTAGGTCCTGGCGACGCGGCGCGCGATGAGCGACATGCTGAAGCCGTCGACCACGATGTGGTGGACGCGCTGGTACCAGACGTGGCGGTCCGGCGCGAGGGTGAACAGGGCCTGGCGGAAGAGCGGGCCCCGGGTGAGCCCGACCGGGGTGGACAGGTCCGCCCGCATCCAGCGCTCGGCCGCCCGCAGCGGATCCGGTGCCGATGTGAGGTCGGCGTGGTGCATCGACCAGTCGGGCGACTCGGTGACGACCTGGCGGGGGCCCTCGGCACCGTCGGTGAGGCGGACGCGCAGGGACTCGGTCTCGTCCACCACCCGCCGCACGGCCGTCTCGAACAGCTCCGGGTCGATCGGCCCGGGGATGTCCACGTACTCGCCGGTGTTGTAGGCGGGGCTGTCGGGGCGCAGCTGGTGGGCGAACCAGATGCCGGACTGCGCCGACGACAGCGGCAACCCGTGTCCGTGACTCATCCGAGCTCCTCCAGGACGGCCGACAGCGCGTCGGCGAAGGATGCGACGTGCGGCGGCGACAGCATGTCGTGGTGGTTTCCGGGGACTTCGAGCACGCTCAGCGCCCCCCGGGTGCGGTCCCGCCACCGGGCGGGGTCCACGGCCGGGCCGGCGAGTTCGGGGTGGGTCTCGGCGCTCGTGAACAGGTGGATCGGCGTCCTCAGCCGGGCCGTCGACCGGTAGCGCCGGGCGGCGGCCCCGTTGGCGGTGAACACCCTTGCCATGCGCCGCAGTTGTTCGGTTCGTCCGCGCTCGGGCAGGTGCTCGCGGGCGTGCGCGTCGTGGAACAGCAGGGAGAGGGCCTCCTGCTCGTCGGGTTCGTGGAGGTCCCCGCCCGGCCCGTCGACGGCTCCACCGGTGGACGCGGGCGCTCCGACGTCGATGATCCCGAGGAATTCCGGGGGGTTGCCCTGCTCCTCCAGCAGGCGGGCCATCTCGAAGGCGACCAGCCCGCCGAAGGACCAGCCGGCCAGCAGGTACGGGCCGTCGGGCAGGACGGACCGCAGCTCCCGCAGGTAGCGTCGCGCCTGCTCCTCGACGGTGGCCAGGGGCGGCTCGTCGGTGTTGTAGCCGACGGCCTCCAGGCCGAGGACGGGCCGGGCACCCCCAGGGGATTCGGCGGGGTGCTCCGCCAGCCGTCCGGCCAGGTGCAGGAAGGAGGACACGTCCCCGCTCTGCGGGTGCACCAGGACCAGCGGCGCCCGGCGTCGGTCCCCTTCGGCCAGCGGGACGAGCAGCCGTCGCAGGTCCCGCGACGCGTCGGGCAGTTCCGCGCACAGCCCCTCGACGGTGGGGTGGCGGAACACCGTGTTGAGCGGCACGGTGACCCCCCACTCCCGCCGGATCGCCTCCACGAGCTCGACCGCCCTGAGGGAGTGCCCGCCCAGGGCGAAGAAGTCGTCCCGGACGCCGACCCGCGGGGTGCCCAGCACCCGCTCCCAGATCCTGGCCATCAGGAGTTCCGGCACGTCCCGCGGCGGGAGCGCGCCGGCCCCGTGGCCGTGGCGGGCGGGCGCGGGCAGGGCCGCGCGGTCCACCTTGCCGTTCGTCGTCAACGGGATCCGGTCGAGCGCGGTCAGCGTCGCGGGCACCATGAACTCGGGCAGGGTCTCGCGCAGGGAGCGGCGCACGTCCGCCAGGTCGCCGGGCCGGTCCTGCCACACCAGGTAGCCGGCCAGTTCGGCGTCCGTCCCGCAACCCCGCACCGTCACCGCGGCCCTGGCGACACCGGGCCGCGCGCTCAGCGCGGCCTCGATCTCGCCCGGCTCGATGCGGTACCCGCGGATCTTCACCTGCTCGTCGGTGCGGCCGAGGAAGAGCAGGCTGCCGTCGGGCAGGTACCGGGCCAGGTCGCCGGTCCGGTACAGCCGGCCGCCGTCCGCGCCGAAGGGATCGGGCACGAAGCGTTCGGCGGTCAGCCCCGGCCGGCCGGCGTACCCGCGGGTGACGCCGGCCCCGCCGATGTGGATCTCCCCCGGGACGCCGGCGGGCACCGGGGCGCCGGCCGGGTCCAGCAGGTAGATCCGGAGGTTGCCGAGCGGCCGGCCGATCGGAACGGACCCTCCCGGCCGGGCGAGGTCCCGGTCGGCGTCCACCCGCCGGGTGACACAGCCGACGGAGGCCTCGGTGGGACCGTAGCCGTTCCACAGGGTGGAGACCCGCTCGAGGAGCCGCCGGGCCAGGGCGGGCTGGAGCGCTTCGCCCACGCAGATCGCCTGGAACCGGCCGCCCGGCCAGCCGCCGTCCAGCAGCAGGAGCCAGGTGGCCGGGGTGGCCATGAGCGTGGTGACGCCGAACTCGCGCATCATCTCCGTCAGGCGCGGGCCGTCGACCGCGACCTCCGACGGGGCGATCACCACGCCGGCGCCCCAGGCCAGCGGCATGAGCACCTGGGGGACGATGACGTCGAAGGAGATCGAGGCCACCGAGGCGACGACGTCGGCGCCGTCGAGGTCCAGCTGCCGGCCGCGGACCACCAGGTAGTTGACCACGCCCTCGTGCGGGACCAGCACGGCCTTGGGGCGGCCGGTCGAACCGGAGGTGTAGATCGAGTACGCCAGGTTGGCGGGCGTCGCGAGCGGCGGCAGCGCGTCCCCGGGCAGGGCCGCGACCAGCGGGGCCTCGGCGTCCAGCCACACCGTCTCGGCGCCGTGCCGCGGCAGCCGGTCGGCCAGGGAGCGCCGGGTGAGCAGCAGCGGCACGTCGGCGTCGGCGAGCATGAACGACATCCGCCGGGCCGGGAGGTCCGGATCCAGCGGCAGGTAGGCGGCGCCCGACTTGAGGACGGCCAGCAGGGCCACCACCAGGTCCGCCGAGCGCGGCAGGCAGACGCCGACCAGGCGCTCGGGCCGTGCTCCCCTGGCCCGCAGGTGTCGGGCCAGGCGGTTGGCCCGTCGGTCGAGTTCCCGGTAGGTCAGTCGCTCGGTGCCGCAGCGGACCGCCACCGCGTCGGGGGTCAGCCGGGCCCGCTCCTCGACCAGCTCGTGCACGCAGAGGTCGGCGGGTACGGGTTCGTCGGTGGCGTTGGCGGCCACCAGCAGCGCCTCGCGCTCGGCCTCGGTGAGCAGGTCGAGGCGCGAGACGGGACGGTCGGGGTCGTCGGCCGCGGCGCCCAGCAGCCGGAGGTAGTGGCCGACCAGGCGCTCCACGGTCGCGCGGTCGAACAGGCCGGTGTCGAAGGCCACGGTCCCGGTCGTGCCGGCGGCCGCGATCGTGCCGGCGGCCGCGGTCGTGCCGGCGGCCCCGGCCGGGCCGCTCGGCCGGTCGGCTATCACCAGGCTGAGGTCGACCTTGGCCGTGCCGTTGTCGACCTCCATCGGCTCCACCTCCGCCCCCGCCAGCCGGAGGGAGGCGGTCGGGTCGGACAGGCCGGCGACCATCACCTGGAACAGCGGGTTGCGGTCGAGGCCGCGGGCCGGCCGCAGCTCCTGCACCAGCCGCTCGAACGGCACGTCCTGGTGCGCGTAGGCGTCCAGGGCGGTCCGGCGGACCCGGTCGAGCAGTTCGGCGAAGCCAGGGTCGTCCGCGAGGTCGGTGCGCAGGACCACGGTGTTGATGAACGAGCCCACCAGCTGGTCCAGTTCCGGACGGGCGCGGCCCGCGACCGGCGTGCCGACCGCCACGTCGGACTGCCCGCTGTAGCGGGCCAGCAGGGCCTGGAACCCGGCGAGCATCGTCATGAACATCGTCGCGCCGTGCCGCCGGCCCAACCGCCGCAACCGCTCGGCCAGTTCCTCGGGCACCGTGAAGGTGATCCGCTCGCCCCGGCCCGCGCGGGCCGGTCCGCGCGGCCGGTCGGTGGGCAGGTCCAGCGCCGATAGACCGGACAACTGCGTTCGCCAGTAGTCGAGTTGGCTCTGCAGGCGGTCG
>NZ_JBEZUT010000234.1:0-13797 GCF_040636595.1 Kitasatospora sp. NPDC036755 | reverse complement strand
CCAGTCCGATCTGAACCCGCCGTCGATCCAGTCCCGGCTGCTGCGCACGCTGTGAGGCGTTGAGCCGCCGAGGCACGGAGGCAAGGAGAAGGGGAGCCGGTACGCACCGGCTCCCCTTCTCCTTGCCCCGGCGCCTACACGTCCCGGTCGAGCAGGGCGAGGGTGAGGCCGCCGAGCGGCGTCACCCGGTCCGGGTCGCCGTACTGGGCGCGGAGCGCCTCCGCCTGGTCCCCCGGCATCGCGCCCAGCGGGTCCTGGGTGTCGCCGAGGACCAGCAGCCAGATCCGGGGCACCCCGCCCAGGCAGTCCACCGGCTGCGCGCAGGGCGTCGGCCAGAGCTCCTCGGCGTCGTCGGCGCTCTGCGCGACGAAGACCGGGAAGGGGGCGACGTCTGCGGGCAGGTAGTAGCTGACACCCGGCCAGGCCATCGCCCAGGACTGGTCGCCCAGCGGGGCCGCCAGCCCGTCCCCGGAGCGGTAGCCGGCCGCTATCTCCCGGGCCGCCGCCTTGAACGGCTCCTCCGAGCCGTTGTGCGAGCCCACGTACCGGACGGTGGACTGCTTCGGCAGCGCCGCCACGGCCGGCACCGCGAGCAGCCCGACCGTCAGCAGCCCGGCCGTTGCGACGACCGCGCGGGGCGCCCGGCCGCGCCGCCGGGCCAGGGCCGCCACCGCGCCGTACACCGCCCCGGCGCCGCCGCCGGCCAGCACCGCCCAGGCGGGCACCGTGAACAGCAGGTACCGCCCGAGGAAGTACGAGGTGTCGGTCAGCCGGGACACCAGCCAGACGCTCACCACCGGCAGCTCCGCGAGCAGCAGCGCCTGCCAGGCCCGGAGCCGTCGGCCGGGCAGTGCCAGCGCGAGCAGCGCCAGCGGGACGAAGGAGTAGAACACGAGGTCCGAGCCGAAGAGGCGCTCGCCGAAGTAGGCGAGGCCGCGCATGGAGGGCGTCGGTATCCAGCCCAGCTGCCGGTCGGACTGCCGGCTGCCCAGCAGCACCACCGGCAGCACCGGAAGCGCCGCCACCACGACCGCCAGCGGGTACTGCCAGAGCAGCCGCCGGTCCGCCTCCGGGCGGGTGCGCCACAGGTGCAGCGCCAGGAGCGCCACCTGCCCGGCGACCGTGCTGAAGGAGACCAGGTGCCCGGCGCCGGCCAGCGCCATGGCCACGCAGTACGGCGCCCAGCGCCGCCAGGCCGGCCGCTCCAGCGCCCGCAGCAGGAAGTACGAGGCCGCCGCGATCGCACAGGTCACCAGCGCGTAGGAGCGCGCCTCCTGGGCGTAGCGGGAGATCTCCGGGGGCACCGCGAGCAGCAGGCCGGCGGTGACCGCCGCCACCCGGTTGTCGAACAGCTTCCGCGCGGTGAGCGACACGAACGCCGCCGCCCCGGCCATCGCCAGCACGGAGGGTATTCGGAGCGAGACCGTCGAGTCGCCGAACACCGCCGTCCAGCCGTGCATCAGCAGGTAGTACGCGCCGTTGCTGGCGTCGACGTGCTGGAGCAGCCGCAGCATGTCGTCCAGCGAGCGGGTGGCCACCGTCCAGGTCGCCATCTCGTCCCGCCACAGGTCCGGTGTGCCCAGCCGGTACCCGCCCACGGCCAGCATGACCACCACGGGCCACACCCACACCTGCCCCAACAGCCGACCCACCGGGCGCACAGCAGGTTTCATCGGGTCCTTCGTCTCCTTAGCGCGGGGGCCCGGGCGGATCCCACCCTGCCCGGCAGGCTACTTGACCCGCCCTGACGCCCCATCGGCCGCCCGCACCCCCGCCGTCACCCCTCGCCCCAGCCCGGATCCGGTACGCTGTGAACGGCCTGGTAGCACTCAGGCCGTGCCTCAGTAGCTCAGGGGATAGAGCACGGCTCTCCTAAAGCCGGTGTCGCAGGTTCGATTCCTGTCTGGGGCACAGCGAACACGCAGGTCACAGGTCCTCCGCCCGCGCCGGGCGGGGGGCCTGTGCCGCTTCCCGGCCCGGTCCGGCCGGTCCGGTCCGGTCCTCCCGTCCTCCTCCCGTCGGGAGGCGGCCGAATATTCCATCGGGTCCGAACCTTTGCTCGGGTAGGCTCTGGCCCAGGCTTTTTGAACTCGTTCAAGTACTGGGGGGCCGGTGCACCGTCACCGCTTCATGATCTCCGCCGCCGTCGTCGCGGCAGTCGTCGGCTTCGTACCCGCCACGGCGCAGGCGGCCGCTCCGTCCACCGGCCCGGGCCGGGCCGCGGACGCCACCGCCCCGGCCGCCGGGGCCGCGAAGGGGACGACCGAGCAGCAGGAGGCGGCCGTCGAGGCCGCCACCGAGCAGTCCGCGAAGGACGCCGCCGCCGGGGCCGAGGCCAGGACCGAGGCCGAGACCGCGCCGAAGGCCGCGGCCGCCGCACCGTACTTCCGGGTGTTCACGGGCTCGTCCACCTCCAACGCGCACGGCATGGGGATGGCGGCCGGAGTCTCCACCGACCTGAAGTACGCCGTCATCAACTACACGGTCGACTGGGGCGACGGGACCCCCGAGGGCCTGGAGTTCGGCATGCCCGGGGAGAACGTGTACCTCAAGCACACGTTCGCCAAGGCGGGTGCCCACACGGTCACGGTCACGGCGACCGAGCCGGTCGGCAAGCTGACCGACACCACCACCTTCGACGTGGTCGTGGACGGCTCCGAGTTCACCCCGTACGCGCCGACCCGGCTGCTGGACACCCGGGACGGCACCGGGGCCCCGGCCGCCGGCGCGGTCGCCGCGTTCGGCACCACCAAGGTGAAGGTGGCCGGCAACGGCGGCATCCCGGCCGGGGTGACGGCGGTGGCACTGAACCTCACCGCGACGAACGCGGTGGCGGACGGGCACGTCATCGCGTACGCGTCCGGCACGAAGCAGCCGACGACCTCGAACGTGAACTTCACGGTGGGGCGGACGGTGCCGACGCTGGCGATCGTGCCGGTCGGCGCGGACGGGTGCGTCGAACTGGCCAACCGCAGCGACGGCACGCTGGACCTGATCGCCGACGTGACGGGCTACTTCAGCAGGACCGCGGCCAACGGGTACACCTCGATGAAGCCCGCCCGGATCGCCGACACCCGCGAGGGCAGGGGCACCGCGCAGGGGCCGGCCGCCGGCCAGAGCACCTTCGACCTCCAGGTCGCGGGCGAGGGCGGGCTCCCCGCCCGGGGCGTGGCGGCCGTGGCGCTGAACGTCACGGTGACGAACCCGCAGGGCTCGGGCCACCTGACGGTCTCGCCGAGCGGCGGGCGGGTGCCGGGCACGTCGAACCTGAACTTCGAGCCCGGGCAGACGGTGGCCAACGCGGTGATCGTGCCGGTCGGCCCGGACGGCAAGGTGACCGTCCGCAACGGCTCCTGGTCCGGCGCGGACGTGATCGTCGACGTCACCGGCTACTACAGCGCCGACGGCAGGGCCGCCTACATGCCGACCGAGCCCACGCGGGAGCTCGACGACCGGACCTGGGGCACCGGAGGCGTCACCGGGCAGAACTACTACCGGCACTACGTTCCGCAGATCTTCGGCTCGTTCGACTCCGTCGTCATGAACGTGACGGTGACCAACACCCAGGGCGGCGGGCACCTCTCGGTCGCCCCGGACCCGAACCGGGCGGTCGACTACAGCTCCGGCAAGGCCGTCCGGCCGACGCCGCCGGACTCCTCGGTCCTGAACTGGGAGAAGGGCGCCACCGTGTCGAACCTCGTGCAGGCGAGCCTCAGGAACACCGACACGATCGACGTCTGGAACCGGAGCTGGTCGCCGACCAACCTGATCATCGACGTGTTCGGCCGGTACGAGACGAGCTGACGCCGCACCAGGACCGTCGAGCCGGCCGTCCGTCCCTCCCCGGGGCGGGCGGCCGTCGGCCTACCCGGGGCGACCGGCGTCAGGGGCGGCGTACCCCTCCAGGAGGAGGCGGTGGAGCACGACCGTCCGTCCACGGTGTGATCATGAAACAGACCTCGTGCCGATGGCCCGCGGCCACCCCGCTCCTAGGCTCGACGAGACCCCTGCCGGAGCACCGTTACCGGCCAGGGCGGACGAGCCGGGGAACCATGACGACGTACCGATACACCGTGGCCGAGCTGCGCGGCCAACTGCGCCAACTGCTCCTGAGCGGTGCCGCGATCGCGCTGGGGGTGGCCTTCCTGATCGCCTCCGTCAGCGGCAGCGGCGCGCTGGTGGACTCCTACAGCCAGACCGCGGCGGCCGAGGTCGGGCCCGCCGACATCCAGGTGACCGCGAAGGCCACGGCCGGCGGAGCCGGCGGACTGGACCCGGCCGCCGCGGAGCGGATCCGGCAGACCGCGGGAGTCGCCTCGGCGGCCCCGCGACTGACCGGCAAGGGCACCGTGCTGGCCGCCGACGGACGGCCGCTCGATCGCACCGCCGCGGTCAGCGCCGTCGCCGAGGACCCGGCGCTGCGCTGGCAGCTGCTCAAGGACGGCCGCTGGCCCGCCGGCCCCGGCGAGGTGCTGCTCGACACCGGGACGGTGCACCGGCTGGACGCCGCCGTGGGCGCCGAGGTCCACCTGACCCGGGCCGACGGAAGCGCCGCCACCGCCCGGCTGGTGGGCACCCTGGACGAGCGGGGCGCACCGAGCCTCGCCGGAGTCCCGATCATCGGCGTCCCGGCAAGTGCGGTCGCCGACTACGCGACCGGCGTCACCACCGACCGGATCGACGTCAGGGTCACCCCCGACGCCTCCCGGACCGGGACCGTCGACGCCCTGCGCGCCGCTCTCGGCACCGGCGCCCAGGTGCACACCCACGAGGCCTCGGTCGCCGAGGCGACCCGGCAGAGCAGCACCATGTACGGCGTGGTGCTGATCGCCGCGCTCTCCTTCGTCCTGATCGCGCTCGCGGTGGCGCGGATGGTGGTCGGCAACACCTTCACGGTCGTGCTCGCCCAGCGGACCCGCCAACTCGCCCTGCTGCGCTGCGTGGGCGCCGACCGGCAGCAGCTGCGCCGGCTGATCCGCCGCCAGGGGCTGCTGCTCGGGGTGGGCGCCTCGGCGGCGGGCGTGCTGCTGGGCGTCGGCCTCGGCGCGCTCGGCACCGCCGTGATCGGCGGGCTCGACCTCGGACCGGTGCACCTGTCGCTGATGCCTTCCCCGCTGACCTGCCTGCTGGCCGGACTGTTCGGGGTGCTGCTGACCCTGCTGGCCGTCCGCGGCCCGGCGAAGGCCGCCGCGGCCGTACCGCCGATCGCCGCGCTCGGCGGCGCCGCCGCTCCGGCCGACGGGGCCGCCCGGGCGCGGGCCGCGGTGTGGACCACCGGGCTGCTGCTCGCGGGCACGGCGCTGCTGGTGGCCGGGGCGGTGACCCCGCCGCCGCTGTCGCTGCTCGCCGTCACCGTCGGGGCGATCGCCAACTTCTTCGGAGTCCTGCGGCTCTCCCACCGGGTGCTCCCCGCGGTCGTCGGCCTGCTCGGCCGGCCCGCCCGCAGGCTCGGCGGTACGGCCGGGCGGCTCGCCACCCAGCAGCTGCGGCTCAACCCGGGCCGCACCGGTGCCACCGGCTCGGCCCTGCTGCTCGGCGTGACCGTGATGGTCGGTGCGGTCACCGCGCTGGACCTCACCTCGCGCTCCCTGGTGCCCGTGGTGTCCGCGCGGCAGCCCGGTGTCTTCTCGGCGACCGTCACCGGCGGCGGCGCCCTGCCCGCCGGGGCGCTCGGGGCCCTGGGCGCCGAGCCCGGACTGACCGTCACCCCGGTCCGGTCGGCCACCGTCGACCTCGACGGCCGGCCCACCGTGGTCGCCGCCGTCGACCCCACCCGGCTCAACTCCTCGACCGACGACGTGGACCGGGCCCGCGCGCTCACCGAGGGCGGCGCGCTGAGCGGGCTCGGCGACACCGGGACGCGCCGGGCCGGCGACGTCGAGCTGCGGCTCCAACCCGGCCGCAGCAGCCTGCCGTTCACCCTGCAGACCGATGCCACCCTGCTGGTGACGCCCGCGACCCTGGACCGCCTCGCCCCCGGCGCAGCCGTCACCACGGCCTGGATCAGCCCGGCCGCGGGCGGCGACCGCCCCACCGCCCGACGCGCCCTGGACCGCGCCCTCGCCGACCACCCGCAACTGACCGTCACCGACACGGCCGCCCAGGCCGACACCCTGCGCGTCCTGCTCGACCGCCTGAAGACCGTCAGCATGGCCCTGCTGTCCTTCTCCGTCGCCATCGCCGGCCTCGGCGTCGCGGCCACCCTGATGCTCAGCATCAGCGAACGCTCCCGCGAGATCGGCATGCTGCGCGCGATCGGGATGTCGCGTGAGCAACTGCGCCGGATGCTCACCCTGGAGGCACTGCTGCTCTCCCTGGCCGGCGCCCTGGTCGGGACCGTGCTGGGCGTCGCCTACGGCTGGACGGCCGCCCGCTCGATCACCTCGACACTGGGCACCGTCGGTACCCCGCCGCTCCTGCCGATCCTGGCCGCCCTGGCCCTGACCGTCCTGGTCGGCCTCGCCGCCGCGGTGCTCCCGGCCCGCCGGGTCGGCCGGATGACGGCGGTGGCCGCGATGCGGGCCTCCTGACGGGACCGCCCTCGGCGGGCCGCACCGGGCCGGGGGCCGAGGACGGGGCTGCTGATCCGGCCCGGGGCGGGGGCGGCTCCGGCCGGAGCCGGGGCTCAGCCCAGGGTGAACCGGGCCCGCGGCGTGGGCGGGCTGTCGGCGGTGCGGGCGAGGTCGGCGAGGAGGGTCTCGGACTCACGGGTGGCGCGCAGGACGGCCGGGTCGAGGTCGTGGACGACGAGTTCCCGCCGGTCCTCGCTCGCCTCGGCGATCAGCCGCCCGTCCGGGCCCCAGACCGCGCTGCCGCCGCAGGTGTCCCAACTGCCGGTCCGGCCGATGTGGTTGGCGAGCACCGTGTAGAGGGTGTTGTCGAGCGCGCGGGCCGGGAACCAGGTGCGGGACTCGTGGTGGCCGTTGCCCTTGGAGAACAGCGCGCCGACCAGGTAGGCGTGGCAGCCGTCGAGCGCGGCGGCCCGGGCGTGCTCGGGGAAGCCGGAGTCGTAGCAGATCCCGAGGCCGAGTCGCCAGCCGTCCAGTTCCAGGGTGCAGCCGGCCGTGCCGGGCCGGTAGTAGTCGCGCTCGGTCCTGAACAGGTGCTGCTTGTCGTAGCGGGTGACGAAGCCGCCGTCCGGGCCGAAGACGAGGGCGGAGATGCGCAGGTCGGGTCCGTCGTGCACGGCGGCGCCGACGATCGCGGCGGTGCCGGTCCCGCGGCAGGCCTCGGCTATCGGCGCCAGGCGTGGATCGCCGGGCCGGACCGCGTACGTGACGGGGTCGGAGCTGATCAGCTCGGGCTCGTAGCCGGAGAGGAACTTCTCCGCGAACAGCACCAGCCGGGCCCCGCCCCGGGCGGCCTCGCGGATCAGTCCGGCGGCCTGTTCGGCGTTGGCCGGGATGTCGCCGGCCACGGCTCGGGCCTGGACGGTGGCGATCCGCAGCGGGCGCTCGGGGTAACCGGGGGCCGGTACGGACGCGGCGGGGGAACCGGGGGCGAGGGTATCGGACACGGCCGTCACCCTATGCGCTCCCGATGACGGAGCGTCAACGGGCGTTCCCGCCGTCAACGGACGCTCCCGTCCGGCCGGTCGGCTCGGTCGGCCCGGTCGGCCGGGGCCTCGTCGTCGTGCGGGGCGGTGGTGCGCGAGGACCGTCCGGCCGATACGACGACCCGCTGCACCCGGGGCCTGGTGCGCCAGTTGACCCGCCGTACGTCCCGGGCGAGTGCGCCGGGTCGCCAGAGCTGGATCACCGCGGTCACGGCACCCAGCACGATCCCGGCGGCCAGCCAGCCGGCCAGGACGTCGCTGGGCCAGTGCACGCCGAGTGCGACCCGGGTCCAGCCGATGGTCAGCACCGTCGCCGCCGCCACCACGCAGGCGGCGGTCCGGCCGCGCCGGTGCACCCGGTACCAGAGCAGGCCGACCAGGACGGCGCAGGTGATCGCCGAGGCCATGGCGTGCCCGGAGGGGAAGGCGGGGCCGCCGGCGTGCGAGACGGGATCCGTGAAGGAGGGGCGGCTGCGGCCGAAGGCCAGTTTCAGAGCCCACTGGGCGCCCCAGCCGACCAGGGTCTGGGCGGCCACCCAGCCGGCCAGCACCCGGGCGCCGATCAACCAGAGCCACCCGGCGGCGATGCCGAGCAGCAGGCGCATCGTGGTGGTGCCGCCGATGTCCGAGAGCGTCTGGACCGAGGCGGTCCACATCCGGTGCCCCCGGGCGTAGGTGTGCAGTTCGCCGATCCACTCCTGGTCGAAGCGGGCCAGCGGGCGCCAGTGGCCGGTGACCAGGACCGCCAGCAGGCTGAACAGCGCGGCACAGCCCAGCGCGAGCGCGGCGTCCCGAAGGAGACTGCGGTTACGCGCAGTGAGGTTGGTCGTGCTGTTGGTCAGGTGCATGGCTGACACCTTCCCAGTGTCCTGTGCCCGGCAAGGGCCGGAGTGATAGCGATTCGGCATCGTTTGTGCGGAGGATCTGCGTGCGCCCGGGTGTGTGCGGGCGGAGCGCGGGCGCGCGGGGAACGCCGACGGCCGTTCGCGGGTTCAACGGGGTAGCAGGTGGCCGCGTGTGGGTGGAGTGAAGAAAACGCTCCCGGAACGGTCACCCGGTGGCGCGGAAAGTGCCCGATCGGTCACCCAGTGTCCAGAACCAGGGTGAAAACCGGCAGGATACTGCATCGCCGGGAAGAATCTGAGTGACTTGGGAATGTTGTCCGGAATCTGTTCGTTGGATCGTTACGTGTGAGCCCCCAGGGGCCCGCACTTCTTGCCCTCACCAGGCAGGCAGGCAGACCTCGGCAACACCAGCAAAGGGAGCAAGCATGGCCACCCGTGCCGTCGTTCGCGACAGGGCCGACCGGAGTCGCGCGGCCCGCCCGACCAACCTCGAGGCCGACCGCGACCTGGTCGGCATGTACCTCGACGAGATCGCCAGGACACCCCTGCTCGATGCCGCCGAGGAGGTCGAGCTCTCGCTGCGGATCGAGGCCGGCGTGTACGCCCAGCACCTGCTGGAGGAGGAGGGCGGGCTCCCCGCCGGCGTCACGCGGGAGGAGTTGGAGGCGATAGCCGCCGACGCCGAACGCGCCAAGGACGTCTTCATCCGCTCCAACCTCCGGCTCGTGGTCGCCGTCGCCCGCCGCTACCCGCGCAGCGGCCTGCCGCTGCTCGACCTCATCCAGGAGGGCAACGCGGGCCTGGTGCGTGCCGTCGAGAAGTTCGACTACGCCAAGGGCTTCAAGTTCTCCACGTACGCGACGTGGTGGATCCGGCAGGCGATCACCCGGTCCATCGCCGACCAGTCCCGCACCATCCGGCTCCCCGTGCACCTGGTGGAGGAGCTGGGGCGGATCCGGCGCGTGCAGCGGGAGAAGTCCAAGGAGTTGGGCCGCGAGGCGGAGCCGGCCGAGATCGCGGCCGAGCTGGACACCACCGAGGCCCGGATCAAGGACGTGCTGGACTGGGCGCGCGACCCGGTCAGCCTCAACATGTCGGTCGACGACGAGGGCGAGACCCAGTTCGGCGACCTCGTCGAGGACACCGGGGCCACGTCCCCCGAGGACGCCGTGATGGTCATGCTCCGTCGCGAGGAACTGGACGGCCTGATCGGGCGGTTGGACGACCGCACCGCCTCGATCATCCGCTCCCGCTACGGGATGGAGGACGGCCGCGAGCGCACCCTCACCGAGGTGGGCAAGCAGCACGGGCTCACCCGTGAGCGGATCCGCCAGATCGAGAAGCACGCGCTGGCGGAGCTGAAGAAGATCGCGGACCACGCGGGCTTCGAAGCCGCCTGACGGACGGGTCGGCTCCGGCCGAGCCCTCACCCGGGCCCTGATGCGGAGCGCTCCGCGCCAGGGCCCGAGGCGTGCCACGGGCCTCTTAGGCTGGAAGGAAACGAGCGGACGGAGTGGACGGCGTGAGCGAGCAGGGACAGGAAGAGGGCCGGGAGAGGGCCCGGGCGCAGGAGCCGGACCGGGCGGCGGAGCCCCGGAAGGCCGCGGCGGACGCCAAGGCCCGGCTGGTCTTCCGGGATCCGCTGGACCAGCAGTCCGGTGACGACACCGACGCCGGCTGGGGCGGACGCCCCGGGGCGGGGGAGAGCGGTGGGCGGGGGCTGGACTGGTACCTGAGTCAGCGCCCGCCGCACCACGGGGGCTGAGAGACGGGGCAGGGACGGGGACGAGCGGCGCCCACCGGTCAGCGCAGCGGCGTGACCAGCGCGTCGCGGATCTCGGTCAGCAGTTGGACCTCCTTGGCCTCGGCCTCCGCCGCCTTCTCGGCGGCGGTCTTGCGGTGGGCCGCCATCCTGTTCATGGGCACGATCAGGGCGAAGTAGACGACCGCCGCGGTGATCAGGAACTGGAGCGCGGCGCTGAGCACCGATCCCCACAGGATGAGGATTCCGGACGTGACCTCACCGGTCGGGCCGACCTCGCAGGGCCCCTTGAGGCAGGAACTGTAGGACGCGAGGTCCTTCGTCCCGAATACGCCGACGATCGGATTGATCACGCCTTTGACGAAGGCGTTGACGATGGTGGTGAAGGCCGCGCCGATGACCACGGCCACGGCGAGTTCGACGACATTTCCGCGCAGCAGGAATTCCTTGAAGCCTTTCATGCCGCCTCGAACGACGAAGTCGCCTTCCGGTTACGGGTGATCTTCCGGAGCTCCGGACTGACAACCCGTCCGGCCCAACGCGCCGTCCTGGGGCGGCGGCAGACCCGCCCGCGAGGGCCCCAGCGCCAGTGCGGCCGCCACCGCGAGCAGCACCAGGAGGGGCACCCCGGCCCGCCGTCGCACCGCACTGCGCCAGCGGTGCCACCCGCCGCACCCGCGCCGGATCGGCGGGAAGCTCGGCAGCTCCTGCCGGGGCGGTACGGCGGGCGCGGGCAGGGGCAGGGGAAGGGAGAAGCTCGTGGCCGTCATCGGCGCACCTCCGGACTGTCGGCGGGCCGGCCCCTCGCGGACCGGATGCCCACACGATGGGCGTTTACGCCGGACTCCGGAAGCCCTTTCCCCAGGGCTGTGGAAAACCCCGCCCCTGTGGACAACTTCGTACACTCGCGCCGGTGAACCGGGACTGCCCAGGTTGACGGGACGCCCCTGAATCCGCGCTCGCTGCCCCCGAAACGGGCGTTCCGCGCACGCCGCACCCGCCCCGGACGCGCGGAAAGGCCCGCCGCCCCCGCGTGGATGCGGGGCCGACGGGCCTCTCCCAGGTCTACGGGCCGTCCGGGCCGGTGCCCGGCGCCGAGATCAGCTCGCGGCCGGAGCCGGGCTGGACGAGGTCGAGGAGCCGGAGCTCGACGACGTCGAGGAGGTCGTGGATGTGCTGGTCGACGTCGAGGGGGTCGACGAGGACCCGGCGCCCACCGAGCTGCTGGAGGACGAACGGCTGTCGGTCCGGTAGAAGCCGGAGCCCTTGAACACGACGCCCACGGCCGAGAAGACCTTGCGGAGCCGTCCCTGGCAGTCGGGGCACGTGGTCAGCGCCTCGTCGGTGAACTTCTGCACCGCCTCCAGGCCGTTGCCGCACTCGGTGCACTGGTACTGGTACGTGGGCACTTGTCTTCCTCCTGGCACTCTCGCGTGATGAGTGCTAACGATGGTCAATGATGCGGCATTCCGCGGGATCAGTCCAGCGACTCGGGTGTGAGATGGGCCGGACCGGCCCTCGGACCGCCGCGCCGCTCAGCCCTTGGCCGCGCCCACCAGCCGTCCGGCGCCGCCGCGTCCCGAGGAGCCGGCACCCGCGTCGGTGCCCGAGTCGGCACCCGGACCGCCCGCGGAAGCGGCGCCCGCCCCGGCGCTCCCCGGCGCCACCAGCAGGTGCCGCAGCGAGACCAGCGCCACCAGTCCCAGCCCGGCCCCGGCCACCGGCACGAGGAAGCCGGTCGAGGGCCCGTGCCCGTCGATCAGCCGGCCCGCGGCCATCGAGCCGACCGCCAGCCCCAGCCCGATCGCGCCGGTCAGCCAGGTGAAGGCCTCCGTCTTGGCGCCGTCCGCGACCAGCGTCTCGACCAGGGTGTAGCCGCTGATCAGGGTCGGTGCGATGGCCAGTCCGCAGACCAGCCCGGCGGCGGTCAGCGCGACCAGGTCGGGCATCGCCCACAGCACCGAGCAGCCCAGCACCAGCAGCGCGTAGCTGATGAGCATCCGCTGCTGCACCGGCCGCCGCCAGGCGATCACGCCGTACAGCACGCCGGCCAGCATCGAGCCGCCGGCGAAGATCCCGTACACGGTGCCGCCGGCGTCGTGCCGCCCGACCGAGTCGGCGAAGGCGTTCACCGAGACCTGCATGCCGCCGAACACCGCGCCGACCCCGAGGAAGGCGCCGGCGAGCAGCCGGACGCCGGGGGAGGCAAGCGCCGAGGCGCGCTTGACGCCGGGTTCCGGGACGATCCGGGCGGGGGCGGTGCCCCGCTGCGCGGCGAAGGCCAGGCCGCCGACGAGGGTCAGCGAGGCCTCGGCGACCAGGGCGGTGGCCGGGTTGGCGAGGGCGGCGATGCCGGAGGCCAGGATCGGGCCGATCACGAAGGTGAACTCGTCCGTCACGGACTCGAAGGCGAAGGCGGTGCTCACCCGGGCCGCGGAGGCGTCGGAGGGGCCGTCCGCGGTGAACCTGGCGACCCACCGGGCCCGGACCATCGCGCCGACCTGCGGCACGCTCGCCCCGGCCGGGACGGCGGCCAGGAACAGGCTCCAGGCGGGGGCGTGGCCGAGTGCGAGCGCGGTCAGCGCGCCGACCGAGGCCGCGTGCACCAGGACGGTCGGCACGAGCACCGCGGACTGGCCGTAGCGGTCCGCGAGCCGCCCGGTCTGCGGCCCGATCAGGGCCTGGGCGACGGCGGCGACCGCGGTGACCGTACCAGCGGTGCCGTACGAGCCGTGGGTCTGGGTGACGAGCAGCAGGATGCCCATGCTGAGCATCGCGTACGGCAGTCGTGCGACCAGGGCGGGGGCCAGGAACGTCCAGGCCCCGGGCGTGCGCAGCAGCTCGCCGTACCCGACGCGGGCGGGGGCCGGAGCTGCGGGGGTGGCCGCGGGGTCCGCGGCGGTGTCGACCGTTCGGCGCGCCGTCACGGTCGGTCCTTCCTGCTGCCTGGTAGCGCGGCAGGGCACGGTGGAGCCCCGACGGCGCCGAGAGTCGTCCTCTCGCGCGTCGACCGGGGTAGATACCGGGTCGGTCCGGCCTGGTGGCCGGGGGCCGGACCGCGGCCGCCGAGCGGTCGCGCCAACTCTGCGTCAGGCAGATGCTGGGGGTGGTCTAGCTGTGGTCATACGGCGTGGTCGAACCATCATACAGTTACGCGCGTAGACGGCGCCAGCCCCCACGGCCGGACCGGAGCCCTCCCCGGCCCGCAGGGCAGGGGAGGACCGGCCGGGGCCCGGGCTCACCGCCCGTTGAGCCACCCCGCGAGCTTGCCGCCCTTGTCCACGGCCCGCAGCCGCCGCTCCGCCGCCTCGCCGACCTCGTCCGTCGTCACCACCAGCAGCTCGTCCCCGCCGCGCAGCACCGTCGCCTTGTCCGGCACGAAGGAGTTCCCCTCGCGCACGACCAGGGTGACGGCCGCCCCCTTGGGCAGCCGCAGTTCGCTGATCTCGACGCCCGACATCCTGGAGGCGGGGGAGAGCGCGACCGACAGCAGGTGTCCGTGCAGCTTCTCCAGCGGGGCGGACTCGATGCCCAGGTCCTGGCCCATGTCGCCCTCGTCGATCTTCAACCGCTTGGCGACCCACGGGAGGGTCGGCCCCTGGAGCAGGGTGAAGACGACGACCAGGATGAAGACG
>NZ_JBEZUT010000233.1:0-13830 GCF_040636595.1 Kitasatospora sp. NPDC036755 | reverse complement strand
GATCCTGATCGCCAGCACGAGGTCCTGGGAGGGCGCGCCCCGGGAGAGGTAGCCGCGGCCGCGCCGCCCGTCCGCCCGGTGGTGCGGGTCGGCGGCGTCGGCGAGCAGCACGGTGGGGTCGGGCGAGAAGCCCGGGCCGTGGCTGCGCCCGGCCACCACGGGGTGGGCGGCCCGGGCGGCCTTGGCCCGGTACTGGGCGGCGTCGGCGAGGCGGAACAGCCGGTCGGGCGTGGTGACGGGCCCGATCGAGTCCCCGGTGGAGGCGACGCCGCAGGCCACGCCCTCGCCCTCGGAGAGCGCGAGCGCCCGGGCGCACAGCTCCTCGGCGACGGCGACCACCTCGTCGGCCTTCTGCCCCTCCACCAGCAGGCAGAACTCGTCGCCGCCGAGCCGGGCGGCGAGGCTGCCGGGGAGCTTGGCGGCGGCCAGCGAGAGCTGGTGGGCGAACCGCTCCAGCAGCCGGTCGCCCATCTCGTGGCCGAGCTGGTCGTTGACCCGCTTCAGTCCGTTGACGTCGCAGACCACCAGCGAGACCACGGTGTTGTCCCGGTTGTGCGCCCGCAGTGCGTCCTCCAGCCGGGCGTCGACGGCGCGCCGGTTGGCCAGGCCGGTGAGCGGGTCGGAGAAGGCGAGCCTGCGCAGGTCGGCGAGGCGCTCGGTCTGCGCCAACCCGGCCGAGACCTGGGCGGCCAGCAGCGTGGCGTAGTCGGCGTCGGCCTCGGTGAACTCGGGCATCCCGGCCGACCGGGCGAGGTAGAGCTCGCCCCAGGCCTGGCCGTGCAGCACGATCGGCGCGACCACGCAGCAGGCCCGCCCGCGCCGGCGCAGCGCCGCGGCGCGCTCCTGGCAGTACGCGCCCGCGGTCGGGTGCGCGTGCCCGGCGTGCGGTTCGCTGTTCTCGGCGCTCTGCAGCCAGGCGCGCGGCAGCCGCCCGGTGGTCCAGCGCTCCTCCAGGTAGGTGACGATCTCGGGGAAGTCGGCGACCGGGTACGACTCGTCCTCGGGCAGCTCCTCCTCCCCCGGGGCCAGGTCGCCGTGGTTGACCAGCACCCGCAGCCGGCCGGACTCGCGGTCCCAGACCGAGACGGCCGCCATGGTGGCGCCGAGCGCCTCGGTGGCCCGCACGGCGGCGGACCGGACGGCCTCCAGCGGGGTGAGGGCGGTGGCCATGTCCTGCGCCAGCTCGACCACGGACTGCAGCCTCAGGTCGGGCAGCGGGTCGGGATGCCGGGAACCGCCGCAGACGCAGTCGCGGTCCGTCATGATCGCCTCGCTGCTCACCGGCTCGCCTCGCTCCCTGTGCCCGGTCCTGCCAGACCCCCGTCGACCGGCCGCACCCGACCGGCCGCTTGCACCAAGACTATGGCGGTTTCGTTCGGTTATGCCCCGTTTGCCCGGGGAGACCCGCAGTCGACCGTACGGGTTTCAACCGCTCGACACCCCGGAGAGCCGTACCCCGGGAACGTGCCCGGCAACAGCGCGCCCGGGAAAATGCCATCGCAGGCGTGCGTCTGCCCCGCCTGCCCGCGCACACGCCCCCGCGCACGCGCCGCGGACCACCCGCCGACCGCGTGCTCCGCGCGCCGGCCGCTACTCGCCCTTCGGCCGCCGGGTCAGCAGCCACGGCTCGACCAGCCCGAGCCCCCGCACCGGCCGCCGCCACATCGGCTGCAGGTGGAACCGGGCCCCGACCTCCGGGCTCGGCATCGGCAGCCCGGAGGCGGGCATGCCGACCGCCGCCGACAGCGCCTCGGCCAGCCCCGGGCCCTCGGAGTCTGCCGGGGCGACGCTGCCGTGCTGCTCCAGCGCGGCGGCGAACTCGCCGTCGATCAGCACCGCGTCCTTGGGCGCGATCGAGGTCAGCCGGCTGGCCAGGTTGACGGTGGTGCCGAAGACGTCGCCCATCCGCGAGGTGACCGTGCCGAAGGCCATGCCGACCCGCAGCGGCGGGATGGTGTCGTCCTCGGCCAGCGCCTCGATCAGGCTCAGCGCGATCTCGGCGGCGGTCGCCGGGTCCTCGGAGACGTAGAGGATCTCGTCGCCCAGCGTCTTGATCACCCGGCCGCCCTGGCCGGCGATCAGGTCCGAGCAGGTGTTCTCGAAGGTCTCGACCAGCTCGCCGAGCTCCTCCTCCTCCAGCCGCCTCGACAGCCGGGTGAAGCCGACCAGGTCGGCGAAGCCGACGGCGAGCCGCCCGCTGGTGATCTCGTGGTCCTCGGCGGCCTGCACCACCCGGCCGGTGACGGCCGCCAGCTGGCGCCGCCAGACGTACACCAGGAACTGCTCCAGCTCCGGCAGCAGCAGCTCGACCAGCGGGTACGCGACGTCGGCCCGGGTCAGCCCGGGCTCGGCGGACTGGGTGAGGTTCTCCAGGAAGGTGTCCATCTGCCAGCCGGCCAGCCGGGCCGTGGTCTGGCCGGTGGAGCGGGCCACCTGGATCGCCATCGACTCGCTGAGCAGCCCGGACTCGACCAGGCCGGCCAGGCGCCGCAGCGCGATCACGTCGCCGTCGGTGAGCGCCCGGGACTGGCCGATGTCCGGGAATCCCATGGCGCGCCAGAACCGGGTGGCCAGCTCCATCGGGACGTCGGCGGCGCGCGCGGCCTGGTACGGGGTGTAGCGGCGCGGCGCGTCCAGGATCAGGCGCTCCAGTTCGAGCGCGACCGTGGGGTCGTTGCCGCCCGCCGTCGCGCCGCTGCTGCCGTCCTCTGCCACCGGTCCGTCCCCGTGCGATCGCCGCACTCGCCTCGTGTCCTACCTGTCCGGGCGCGCAGTCCGCCACCCGGGCGGGCAGTGGCGCGCCTCACACCGCTGCCAGGTGGAATGTTCGCACGGAATCGTCGGATCCGGGGCATCAGCCCGGGTCAAGGGGAGGTGAAGAGTGCCGTTCAGCGGGGCTGGGGGCGGGGTTCGGGGCGCACGTGGACGACGTCGCCCGCGCCGACCGCCCGGCGCACGCCGTCCGGCGTGCGGACCACCAGACGCCCGTCGCCGTCCACCGCCACCGCCTCGCCGACCAGCTCGCGGTCGCCCGGCAGGTGCACCTTCACCCGGCGCCCGAGCGTGGTGCAGCGGTCCACGTAGGCGCGCAGCAGGTCGCTGGCGTGCGGGTCGCCCGCGGCGGCCGTCCACTCCCGGTACAGCTCGGCGAGCTCGCGCAGCAGGGCGCGCAGCAGGGTGCCGCGGTCGGTGGTCGAGGCGCCGGCCAGCGCGAGCGAGGCGGCGGTGGGGACGGGCAGTTCCTCCGCGCGCAGCGAGACGTTGAGGCCCATGCCGACCACCACGGCGCCGCCGGCCAGCTCGGTGAGGATGCCGCCGAGCTTGCGCTCCGCGCCGTCGATCTCCGTCTGGAGGTCGTTGGGCCACTTCAGCCCGACCTCGACCCCGGTGACCCGGCCCAGCGTGCTGGCCGCGGCCACCCCGACCAGGATCGGCAGCCAGCCGTACCGCTCGACCGGCACCTCCTCGGGGCGCAGCAGCACGGACAGGAACAGCCCGGAGCGGGGCGGGGCCGTCCACGCCCGGTCCAGCCGGCCTCGGGCGGCGCTCTGCGCCTCGGCCACCAGCACCGCGCCCTGCCCGGCGCCGGCCGCGGCGCGGGCGGCGAGGTCGCTGTTGGTGGAGCCGGTCTCGGCGACGACGTCCAGGGAGGTCCACAGGCCGTCCGGGACGATCAGGTCGCGGCGCAGCGCCTCCTCGTCCAGCGGCGGACGGTCCAGGTCGGTCCAGGGGGACGGTCCGGCGTGGCCGAAGCCGCGCAGTCCGCTGCGGCGGGGGGTCTCGGGTGCGGTCATGGGGAAAACACTAGATCGGGTACCCGGGTACGGGGCCCAGGCCGCCCCATCGTCCCGCAGAACGGGCGGGGACACACTGTGTCGAGGGTCATGACGCCGGGACGTGCCGCATCGCCCTCCGCGCTGGCTACGCTGCCCAGCGGTAGTTCGTAGCGCCGCCCTGCCCTCAGGCGCGGGCCCACCACCCGGCCCCGCGCGCACTCGAACAGGTCGCGGCCATGGATCAGGGAGAGCCACCGGATGACCGAGGCGTCGTACGACCCCCACACCACCGCCGGAAAGCTCGCCGACCTGCGGCGCAGGCTGGACGAGGCGGTGCACTCCGGCTCCGCGAAGGCCGTGGAGAAGCAGCACGCCAAGGGCAAGCTGACCGCCCGCGAGCGGGTCGCGGAGCTGCTGGACGAGGACTCCTTCGTGGAGTTCGACGAGTTCGCCCGGCACCGGTCGACCAACTTCGGCCAGGAGAAGAACCGGCCGTACGGCGACGGCGTGGTGACCGGCTACGGCACCGTGGACGGCCGTCAGGTCGCCGTGTTCGCCCAGGACTTCACCGTCTTCGGCGGCTCGCTCGGCGAGGTCTTCGGCGAGAAGATCGTCAAGGTGATGGACTTCGCGCTGAAGACCGGCTGCCCGGTCATCGGCATCAACGACTCCGGCGGGGCCCGGATCCAGGAGGGCGTGGTCTCGCTCGGCCTGTACGGCGAGATCTTCCGCCGCAACGTGCACGCCTCCGGCGTCATCCCGCAGATCTCGCTGATCATGGGCCCCTGCGCGGGCGGCGCGGTCTACTCCCCCGCGATCACCGACTTCGTGGTGATGGCCGACCGGACCTCGCACATGTTCATCACCGGCCCCGACGTGATCAAGACTGTCACCGGCGAGGACGTCGCGATGGAGGAGCTGGGCGGCGCGCGCACCCACAACGCCAAGTCAGGCAACGCCCACTACCTGGCCTCGGACGAGAAGGAGGCGATCGAGTACGTCAAGAGCCTGCTCTCGTACCTGCCCTCCAACAACCTGAGCGACCCGCCGTCCTACCCCGAGCAGGCCGATCTCACGGTCACCGAGGAGGACCTCGAACTCGACACCGTCGTGCCGGACTCGGCGAACCAGCCGTACGACATGCGCAAGGTGATCGAGCACATCGTCGACGACGGCGAGTTCCTGGAGACCCAGCCGCTGTACGCGGGCAACATCATCACCGGCTTCGGCCGGGTCGAGGGCCAGTCCGTCGGCATCGTCGGCAGCCAGCCGATGGACCTGGCCGGCTGCCTGGACATCAACGCCAGCGAGAAGGCCGCCCGCTTCATCCGCACCTGCGACTCCTTCAACGTCCCGGTGCTGACCTTCGTCGACGTGCCCGGCTTCCTGCCCGGCACCGAGCAGGAGTGGGACGGCATCATCCGGCGCGGCGCCAAGCTGATCTACGCCTACGCCGAGGCCACCGTCCCGCTGATCACCGTGATCACCCGCAAGGCCTTCGGCGGCGCGTACGACGTCATGGGCTCCAAGCACCTGGGCGCCGACCTCAACCTGGCCTGGCCGACCGCGCAGATCGCGGTGATGGGCGCGCAGGGCGCGGTCAACATCCTGCACCGCCGGGAGATCGCCGAGGCCGAGGCGGCCGGCACCGTCGAGGAGAAGCGCGCCGAGCTGATCGCCTCGTACGAGGACACCCTGCTGAACCCCTACCTGGCGGCCGAGCGCGGCTACGTGGACGCGGTGATCGCGCCGAGCGAGACCCGCCGCCACATCGTCCGCGGCCTGCGGGCGCTGCGCGGCAAGCGCGAGGTGCTGCCGCCGAAGAAGCACGGCAACATCCCCCTGTAGGCCCCGTCCCTGTCGGGAGAGAACCAGCCATGTCCCCGATCCACGTGCTGCACGGGCAGCCGACCCCCGAGGAGCTGGCCACCGTCCTGGCGGTGGTCCAGGCCCGGGCCGCCGCCGCGCAGGCCGCCGCCGAGGCGGCGCGCCTGGCCGGTGCCGGCCCGGCCTCCCCCTGGAACGACCGCGCCCGCCTGCTGCGCCCCGCCGTGCGCCCGGGCGTGAACGCCTGGCGGACCTCGGGCTGGGCGCACTGAAGTCCCCGCCCACGAGAGGGGGGCCGGCACCGCCGGCCTCCCTCTCCGCGCGTTCCGGGCGCCCGCTTTGCCCGGAACATGAGTACGGATACTCAGGCGCCCGCGGCCCGGCGCGGCGCACTCTGGACGGGTGCTCTGGTCAGATCCCCGCGACGAGCCCTCGCCCGAGGCCCGTCGGATGCAGAAGCGGATGCAGCGGGCCGGCCGGGTGCTCGCCGCCCTGGTGCTGGTCGGCGCCGTGCTGATCATGCTCTCCCGCTCCTTCACCTGAGCCGTTCACCCGAATGGCGGACAGCCGTCCCCAGGACCGGCACCCCCTAGGCTGGTGGCCATGACCGACCAGCGCGCCCTCGTCCTCGCCTCCGCCTCCCCCGCCCGCCTCGGACTGCTGCGCCAGGCGGGCCTCGACCCGCGCGTGGTGGTCAGCGGCGTCGACGAGGACGCGATCACCGCCGCCACCCCCGCCGAGCTCGCGCTCGTCCTGGCCGAGGCCAAGGCGAAGGCCGTCGCCGCCGAACTCGCCGACGGCGAGCTGGTGATCGGCTGCGACTCCGTCCTGGAGCTGGACGGCCTGGCCCTCGGCAAGCCCGCCGACGCCGCCGAGGCGCTGGCCCGCTGGCAGTCGATGCGCGGGCGCGCCGGCGTGCTGCGCACCGGCCACTGCGTGATCGACACCGCGACCGGCCGGCAGTCCTCGGCCACCGCCTCCACCACCGTCCGCTTCGGCACCCCGGACGACGCGGAGATCGCCGCGTACGTCGCCTCCGGCGAACCGCTGCACGTGGCCGGGGCGTTCACCCTGGACGGCCGGTCGGCGCCGTTCGTCGACGGCATCGACGGCGACCCGGGCAACGTCATCGGCCTCTCGCTGCCGCTGCTGCGCCGGCTGCTCGCCGACCTCGACGTGCGCATCACGGACCTCTGGGCCCGCACCGACGGCTGACCGGACGGTCCGGATCCGACAAAATCCGGGCGACAGACCTGGGACAACCGGCCGACGACAGCCGGATTCCTCCCCCATAGGCTGACCGCGGTCTCGAACGCGGAAGGGAGGACGGCGGTGACCGACAGCGTGCTCAACGTGGTGCTGGGCCTCGTGGCCAGCGCGATCAGCGCCGCCCTCGGCTGGCTGGCCCAGGTGCTGCGGCGGCGCCGCAAGGTCGAGCGGGTGCGGCAGTTCTTCGGACTGCCGGCCGGCAGCGAGTGCCTGATCGTGGTGCCGCGCAGCATCGGGACGGGCTCGCACGCCCACACCGTCACCCGGCGCGACGCCTACGCGCTGATGTGGCTGGCCGGCCTGGTCGAGGAGTGCGGGGCGCGGCCCGAGCTGGTCGCCCACGACGCCGCGCACCGCGGCCTGGGCGCCAAGACCGAGCTGTGCCTGGGCGGTCCGGTCAGCAACGAGCGGATGGCCGCGCACCTGGCCTGGGGCCTGCCCGGGGTGACCGTCACCTCCGGTCCCGAGCGGGGCTCCAACGTGATCCTGGTCGGCGAGCTGGACTTCGGCGCCGGCCACGACCGGACGCACGTCCTGCTCGCCCGGATCGCCACCCCGGACGGCGGCCGCCCGGTGTTCCTGGTCTCCGGCCAGACCGGCACCGCCAACCAGGCCGGAGTGCGCTACCTGGTGGCGCACCACCGCCGGCTCGCCCGGACGTACGGCCGGGACGGCACCTTCGCGCTCGTCCTGCGGGTGGTCAACCCGGAGGCGTACGGGCCGGACATGGTCGAGGTGGCGGCCGACGTGACGGCCGAGGCACTGCGGCGGCCCGAGATCCGCTCGGGCGCCGATTGAGCCGCCGCACGAGAGTGTGGCCCACGCCACCTCCCGCCACGCCGCCGGGCGGTCACCCGCTGTGGCCCCCGCCGATCCGGGCGGACCGGCACCGACCTGCGAAGTCGCCCGAGGGGCCGTCCTCGGGCCGGGAAATCCATCACCGAGCGTGTGGGATAGTTCACAACCCGGGGCTACTCGCCGGTACTGCCCGGGAATCCATAAACTCAACGAGGTTCAAGAAGGGAGCCACAGTGCGCAAGGTGCTCATCGCCAACCGCGGGGAAATCGCCGTCCGCGTCGCCCGGGCCTGTTCGGACGCCGGTATCGCCAGCGTCGCCGTGTACGCCGAGCCGGACCGGGACGCGTTGCACGTCCGCGCGGCCGACGAGGCTTACGCGCTGGGCGGTGACACCCCCGCTACCAGCTACCTGGACATCGCCAAGGTCCTCAAGGCAGCCGCCGACTCCGGCGCCGACGCCGTCCACCCCGGCTACGGCTTCCTGTCGGAGAACGCCGAGTTCGCCCAGGCCGTCCTCGACGCGGGTCTGATCTGGATCGGCCCGCCGCCGCAGGCCATCCGCGACCTCGGCGACAAGGTGACCGCCCGGCACGTCGCGCAGCGCGCCGGCGCCCCGCTGGTGGCCGGTACCCCGGACCCGGTCGCGGGCGCCGACGAGGTCGTCGCCTTCGCCCGGGAGCACGGCCTGCCGGTCGCCATCAAGGCGGCCTTCGGCGGTGGCGGCCGCGGCCTCAAGGTCGCCCGCACGCTGGAGGAGATCCCCGAGCTGTTCGAGTCCGCGGTGCGCGAGGCCGTCGCCGCCTTCGGCCGCGGCGAGTGCTTCGTCGAGCGCTACCTCGACAACCCGCGGCACGTGGAGACCCAGTGCCTGGCCGACAAGCACGGCAACGTGGTGGTCGTCTCCACCCGTGACTGCTCGCTGCAGCGCCGCCACCAGAAGCTGGTCGAGGAGGCGCCCGCGCCGTTCCTGACCGCCGAGCAGAACGCCGAGCTGTACCGGGCGTCCAAGGCCATCCTGAAGGAGGCCGGCTACGAGGGCGCCGGGACCTGCGAGTTCCTGGTCGCGAAGGACGGCACGATCTCCTTCCTGGAGGTCAACACCCGTCTGCAGGTGGAGCACCCGGTCACCGAGGAGGTCACCGGCCTCGACCTGGTCCGCGAGATGTTCCGGATCGCCGACGGCGAGGAGCTCGGCTACGGCGACCCCGAGGTGCGCGGCCACTCCTTCGAGTTCCGCATCAACGGCGAGGACCCGGGCCGCAACTTCCTGCCCGCGCCCGGCACCGTGACGCTGTTCGCCCCGCCGTCCGGCCCGGGCGTGCGCCTGGACTCCGGCGTGGAGACCGGCTCGGTCATCGGCCCGGCCTGGGACTCGCTGCTGGCCAAGCTGATCGTCTCCGGCCGCGACCGCAAGCAGGCCCTGGAGCGGGCCCGCCGCGCGCTGGCCGAGTTCAGGGTGGAGGGCATGGCCACCGCCATCCCGTTCCACCAGGCGGTCGTCGCCGACCCGGCGTTCGCGCCCGAGGTGCACGGCAGCGACGAGCCGTTCAAGGTCTACACCCGGTGGATCGAGACCGAGTTCGACAACACCATCCCGCCGTTCGCCGGCGCGGCCGGTGACGGCGACGAGGCCGAGACCCGGGAGACCGTGGTGGTCGAGGTCGGCGGCAAGCGGATCGAGGTCTCGCTGCCGTCCTCGCTGGGCGTCACGGCGGCCCCGGCGGCCGGTGCCGCGGGTTCCGCCAAGGCCAAGCGCCGGGTGGGCGCCAAGAAGGCCGGCTCGGCCCTCAGCGGCGACACCCTGGCCTCGCCGATGCAGGGCACCATCGTCAAGGTCGCCGTGGAGGAGGGCCAGGTCGTCGCCGAGGGCGAGCTGATCGTGGTCCTGGAGGCGATGAAGATGGAGCAGCCGCTGAACGCCCACAAGGCGGGCACCGTCTCCGGCCTCAAGGCCGAGGTCGGCGCGAGCGTCAGCAGCGGCGCCGCGCTCTGCGAGATCAAGGACTGACGCCGGGCCCCGGCTCCCGGACCGGTCCGTACGCCCCTCGGGGTGTGCGGACCGGTCCCGTTTCCGCGGGCGGTTCGACGGGCCGGGCCCGGTTCCTCCGGGTGCGGCTCAGCGCCCGCGCGGCAGGCCCAGCTCGGCGAGCCGGGCGGGCATGCCGCCCGGACCGGCGTGCCCGCCGTGCGCGCCGGGGCGGCGCTGGCCGGGCAGCGGGGCGCCGCCGGGGGGCGGGCCGCCGCGGCGGGCCATCGGGCCGGGCTGGGTCTGGTGCACCGGGCCGCTGCCGGTGCCGTGCACCGGGACGTCCCCGCTCGGTCCGCCCAGCGGGGCCAGGTCGACCTGCACCCCGCAGTCGGCGAGCGCGTCCAGCTCGCGGACGGTGGCGTCGTCCGCGGTGGCCTGCTCGTCGGTGACCAGCCGGGTGATGGTCTCGGTGGCGACGGTCTGGAACATGCCGGCCGCGCCGAGCTTGGTGTGGTCGGCGAGGACGATCACCTCGGCGGCCGCCAGCACCATGGCCCGGTCCACGCTCGCGGACAGCATGTTCGCCGTCGACAGCCCCCGTTCGGCCGTCAGCCCGCTGCCGGAGATGAAGGCCTTGTTGACCCTCAGCCCCTGCAGCGACTGCTCGGCGCCACTGCCCACCAGCGCGTAGTTGGAGCCGCGCAGGGTGCCTCCGGTCATCACCACCTCGACCCGGTTGGCGTGCGCCAGCGCCTGCGCGACCAGCAGCGAGTTGGTGACCACCGTCAGCCCGGGCACCCGGGCCAGCCGGCGGGCCAGCTCCTGGGTGGTGGTGCCGGCGCCGACCACCACCGCGTCCCCCTCCTCCACCAGGCCGGCGGCGAGGTCCGCGATGGCGCTCTTCTCCGCCGCGGACAGGTGGGTCTTCTGCGGGTAACCGGGTTCGCGGCTGAAGCCGCCGGGGAGCACCGCGCCGCCGTGCCGGCGGTCGAGGAGCCCTTCTGCCTCCAGCGCCCGCACGTCACGGCGCACGGTCACTTCGGAGGTCTGGACGACGCGGGCCAACTCCCGGAGCGAGACGGCTCCGTTGGCGCGCACCATTTCGAGGATCAACTGGCGACGTTCTGCAGCAAACACAGAACCGACGGTAACCTGCGTGACCGTCTGCTTTCAGGCGTTTGCAGCTAGTAGCGGGAATTGCTCACGCACGAGCGGCGCGTGACCGTAGAATACGCGCCGCCATCCGGACCGGGACTGCGCCCGCCGTCCGGGTGACGGACGTGCCCGCGAAAAGGGCGGCCACCGATCGGTGGCCGCCCTCAACTGTGCGCCGGACGCTCAGGATTCGCCGTCGGCCCGCTTGCGAACGTGCAGCTGCCGGGCGGCCTCGGCGGTCGAACCGGAGACGGACGGGTAGACGGTGAAGGCGCTGGCCACCTGTTCGACCGTCAGATTGGCGTCCACCGCGAGCGCGATCGGGTGGATCAGCTCGCTGGCCCGCGGGGCGACGACCACGCCGCCGACCACGATGCCGGTGCCCGGGCGGCAGAACAGCTTCACGAAGCCGTCCCGGATGCCCTGCATCTTCGCCCGCGGGTTGCCGCGCAGCGGGAGCTTGACCACGACGGCGTCCATCTTGCCGCACTCCACGTCGGCCGCCGTGTAGCCGACGGTGGCGATCTCCGGGTCGGTGAAGACGTTGGAGGCCACGGTCTTGAGGTTCAGCGGCTGCACCGCGTCGCCGAGCGCGTGGTACATCGCGATCCGGCCCTGCATGGCCGCCACCGAGGCGAGCATGAAGACGCCGGTGCAGTCGCCCGCCGCGTAGACGCCCGGGGCGCTGGTGCGGGAGACCCGGTCGACCTGGATCTGGCCCCAGTCGTTGAGCTTGACCCCGGCCTCCTCCAGGCCCATCTCGGAGGTGTTGGGGATCGAGCCGACCGCCATCAGGCAGTGGGTGCCCTCGATGACCTTGCCGTCGGCCAGCATGACCTCGACCCGGTCGCCGATCCGCTTGACGCTCTCGGCGCGCGAGCGGCCCATCACGTTCATGCCGCGGCGGCGGAAGACGTCCTCCAGCACCTCGGCGGCGTCCGGGTCCTCACCCGGCAGCACCCGGTCGCGGCTGGACACCAGGGTCACCTTGGACCCGAGCGCCTGGTAGGCGCCGGCGAACTCGGCGCCGGTCACGCCGGAGCCGACCACGATCAGCTCACGGGGCAGCTCCTCCAGGTCGTACACCTGGGTCCAGGTGAGGATCCGCTCGCCGTCCGGCTGGGCGTCCGGCAGCTCGCGCGGGTGGGCGCCGGTGGCGATCAGCACCGCGTCGGCGCGCAGCGACTGCACGGAGCCGTCGGGCGCGTCCACCAGCACCTCGCGGGAGCCGTCCACGGCCTGCCCGCCGGTGCCGAGCCGGCCGCGGCCGCGCAGCACGGTGACGCCGGCCCGGGTGACGGACTGGGTGATGTCGTGGGACTGCGCGATGGCCAGGCGCTTCACACGGCGGTTGACCTTGCCCAGGTCCACGCCGATCACCCGGGCGGCCTGCTCGACCGGCGGGGTGTCGTCCGCGACCAGGATGCCCAGCTCCTCGTACGAGCTGTCGAAGGTGGTCATCACCTCCGCGGTCGCGATCAGGGTCTTCGACGGAACGCAGTCCGTGAGCACCGCCGATCCACCCAGACCGTCGGTGTCGACGACGGTCACCTCCGCGCCGAGCTGTGCGGCGACCAGGGCCGCCTCGTAGCCGCCGGGTCCGCCACCGATGATCACGATCCGAGTCACGTTCCCCATTGTCCCGCACGCCGGTACCGGTGCCACGCCGGGGTCCGGGCTTCCGTACCTTCGTCCAGTCGCCGCGGCCCGCCCGCCGCCCGGGCTACGCTGGCCCCCATGCCCCTTTACGCCGCGTATGCCACCAACCTCGATGCCCGGCAGATGACCCGCCGGGCCCCGCACTCCCCGCTGCGCGGCACGGGGTGGCTCGCCGGCTGGCGGCTCACCTTCGGCGGCGAGCAGCTCGGCTGGGAGGGCTCGCTGGCCACCGTCGTCGAGGACGAGAAGGACCAGGTCTTCGTCTCGCTGTACGACGTCGCGCCGATGGACGAGGAGGGGCTGGACCGCTGGGAGGGCGTCCAGCTCGGCATCTACCGCAAGATCAAGCTGCGCGCGCAGACCCTGGACGGCGACATCCCGGTCTGGACGTACGTGCTCAACGACTACGAGGGCGGGCTGCCCGCGGCCCGCTACCTCGGCCTGATCGCCGACGCCGCGGAGAGCGCCGGCGCCCCGCACGACTACGTGATGGATCTGCGCCGCCGCCCCTGCTGAGGCCGGCCCTACGGCCTCGGCCCCCAGCCGCGCGCGGTGTCCGCCAGCACCCCGGCCACCACCGCGCGCCGGGCCGGCTCGGTGCGCAGCCCGTTGCCCAGCTCGACGTGCAGCCACGGCACCCCGACGCCGGCCGCGAACCGGCCCTCGACGTTGGTGGTGCCGCCCAGCTGCCCGCACTTCTCCCGCCAGGCCCGGCAGACCGCGTACCCGGCCCGGCCCAGCCCGCCGGCGGTGAGCTCGGCGGCCGTCCCGGGCTGCCCGACGCCGGGCGAGACCACCGCGTCCTGCCCGGGCAGGCTGCCCTCGTCGAAGCCGTGCACCTGGATGCCGGGCACCCCGCGTCCGGCGAGCGCCTCGATCACGGCCGCGAAGACGGTGTCGGTGCGGTGCGCGACGTCCGAGGAGCCGTCCGGTCCGGCCCGGCGGTGCGCCCCGGCGAGCACCAGCACACCGCCCGGCGCGGCCCGGAACACGTCCACCCCGAGCGCCTCGGTACGGGCGTCCGACACCGGGTGCGGCACCTGCACGGACCAGGCCGCGCGGGCCGAGAGGTCCAGGTAGACCCGGCCCCAGCCGCGGCTCGACTCGGCCGTGGCGTCGGCCAGCTCGGCCACCCGGCGGCCGGTGACGGCCTCGGTGAACTCGGTGCGCCGGTAGCCGACCCGGGCCAGCGCGCGGTCCGCCTGCTCGGGCTGCCCGTCGAGCAGGCCCAGGACGCCGTCGGCCAGCGCCCGGCGCTGCGCGGCGTCCGGCACGGTGTACGCGGCGGGGCCGCCCGGCGCGAAGCCCTCGGCGAACTCGTCCACCCGGGCCGCCAGGTCCACCGGGGCCGGCCCGGTGGGCGTCGTCCGGGAGGT
>NZ_JBEZUT010000232.1:0-13846 GCF_040636595.1 Kitasatospora sp. NPDC036755 | reverse complement strand
TCGGCCTGCCGTACCGCTACACCGGCGCCCCGGCGCCGCCCTCCCCGCCGCCCCAGGGGCTCCGGCATCCGGCGGCCGCTCCCAACAGGGACATTCCGGCCGCGACCAGCAACAATCTGCGCGAAGTAATCTGACGATCTGACAGCATTGTGAATGCTTCCCCCGGCCGTCACCGCCGCTCCCCGGCGGCAACTCCGACGGCCCCGATCACCACTCCGACGGCCCAGGAACGACCCCGATCCGGGCCTGCTCCGGACCCGACCCGACCCCGGGACGGCCCGACGACGCCCGTCCGCACACCCCGCTTCCGAAGATCTTCCACCGATCTTCCCCGACCGGACGCTCCACCTCCCCTCCGGGCCGCTACGCTGTGCCTTCCCCAGTGTGATGATCTGCCATCAGAGGACGTGGCCATGACGACAAGTCAGGACTCCCCCCGCCAGGGCCAGCAGGACGACACCGCCCCCGAGCCCAGCCAGTGGGAACGTTTCGGCGTCGACACCTCCGCCCCGCACTCTGCGCGCGTGTACGACTACTGGCTGGGGGGGAAGACCAACTTCCCGCCGGACCGCGCCATGGGGCAGGCCATCGAGCAGGCCGTGCCGAGCGTCAAGGCGATGGCCAAGGCCAACCGGGCGTTCCAGGGCCGAGCCGTCCGCTACCTGGCCCAGGAGCACGGCATCCGCCAGTTCCTCGACCTCGGCACCGGCATCCCGACCTCGCCGAACACCCACGAGATCGCCGAGGCGGTCAGCCCAGGGACCCGGGTGGTCTACGTCGACAACGACCCGATCGTGCTCGCCCACGCCCGCGCGCTGATGGTCTCCAGCCCGGCCAGCCGCACCACCTACATCCACGCCGACCTGCGCAAGCCCGAGGAGCTGTTCGCCGACCCGGCGCTCACCTCCACCCTCGACCTCACCCGGCCCGTCGGCCTGCTGATGATCGCCGTGCTGATGCTGATCGCCGACGAGGACGACCCGTGGGGCCGGGTCGCCGCGCTGCGCGACGCGCTGCCGGCCGGCAGCTGCATCGCCCTGACCACCCCCACCCCGGACTTCGACCCGGAGTCGGTCGGCAAGGTCGCCGAGGCCGCCCGGGCCGGCGGGATGACCCTGGTGCCGCGCGGCTACGACGACGTGGTCCGCTTCTTCGACGGCTGGGAGCTGGTCGAGCCGGGCGTCGCCCCGGTGCTGGCCTGGCGCCCGGACGGCGAGCCGCCGGCCGACCCGAAGGCCGCCTACTACTGGGGCGGCGTCGCGATCAAGCGCTGACGATCGGGCGCTGACGATCGGGCGCCGAGACCGCCGAACGCCGGGTGGGCGCGGCCACGGGCCGTCCCACCCGGCGAGGATCCGCAGGACACGCCCCCGTCGGCGTCACTTCAGCAGCCGCGACATCCGGCGGTCCGCCAGCGGCTTGCCACCGGTCTGGCAGGTCGGGCAGTACTGCAGCGAGGAGTCCGCGAAGGACACCTCGCGGATGGTGTCCCCGCAGACCGGGCAGGGCTGCCCGGTCCGGCCGTGCACCCGCAGACCGAGCTTCTTCTCCGCCTTCAGGTCCCCCGCCGCCAGCCCGCGCGAGCGCTCCACCGCCTCGCGCAGCGTGTCGCCGAGCGCCGCGTACAGCCGGGCCACCTCGTCCTCCGTCAGGTTCGCGGCCGTCTTGTACGGCGACATCCGGGCCGCGTGCAGCACCTCGTCCGAGTAGGCGTTGCCCACCCCGGCCAGCACGCTCTGGTCCCGGAGCACCCCTTTGAGCCGGCGCCGGTCGCCGCGCAGCAGCGCGGTGAAGTCCGCCAGGGTGAAGGCCGGGTCCAGCGGGTCCGGGCCGAGCCTGGCCACGCCCGGCACCTCGGCCGGGTCCCGCACCACGTGGACGGCGAGCCCCTTCTTCGAGCCGGCCTCGGTGAGGTCGAAGCCGTCCCCGGCCTCTCCCGCGAGCCGCAGCCGCAGCGCCAGCGGGTTGCGCGGGCTCGGTCGCGGCGGTTCGGCGGGCAGCGCCTCCTTCCAGCGCAGCCAGCCGGCCCGGGCCAGGTGGACCACCAGGTGCAGGCCCTCGGCCTCGATGTCCAGGAACTTGCCGCGCCTGGTCACCCGGCCGACCGTCCGCCCCTCCAGCGCCGTCACCGGCGGGTCGTACGTCTTCAGCGCGCTGATCGCCACCGGCTGGACCCTGGCGATCACCCGCCCGGTCAGCCGCTCGGACAGGAAGGCGCTCAGCGCCTCGACCTCGGGCAGCTCCGGCATGCGCCCAGTCTCCCCCGGCCCACCGCCGGGCGCGCGTCCGCACGAGCGCCCCCGTTGCCCGCCCCCACCCCGAGGCGCAGGCTGGAACGGAGGGAGGTGCCGCGCACCATGAGCACCCTTGAGGAACAGATCGACGTCGCCGTCCCCGTCCTCGCCGCCTGGGAGCAGCTGCACCGGGTGCACGAGTACCCGCAGTTCGTCGACGGCGTCCACAGCGCCCAGCCGCACGGCCGGAACCTCGCGCACCTCGGGGTGGAGATCGACGGCGCCGAGCGCTCCGTCGACGCCGAGATCACCGACCGCGGCCGGGGCCGGGTGATGGCCTGGCGCACGACGGACGCACCGCGGCTGCGCGGCGCGTTCGCGCTGCTGCCGCTCGACGCCGGGCACACCCGGGTGCAGATCCGGGTGGAGTACGACCCGGAGGCGGTGCACCGGGAGTTCGGCGGGCCGCGCGGTTTCGCCCAGGCCGGGGCGATCGAGCGGGCGGTGCGCGAGGACCTGGACCACTTCCGGGAGCTGGTCGAGGCGCGGGTGAACACCGCCGAGGCCCGCCCGGAGCCGTCGCAGGCCCCCGGCCGGGCTTCCGGCCGGCACTCGTAAGCACCGGATAAGCGCAGCTCAGCGCGGGTGGTGAGGCTCTTCACAGCTCGCCGCCCGGCAGACCGTTCCACTTTCAACCTGTGGCAGACTCGGGTGCCATGGACATCGGACCGGTCACCAGGACGCTCCGCGCGGCGGTCTTCGCCGCGCTGGTCGTGCTGCTCGCCGGGCTCGGCCAGGTGCTGGTCACCGGCCGCGCGCTGCCCGTCGGCCCGATGCTGCTGGCTTCGGCCGCCGTCTTCGGGGTGGCCTACGCGCTGGCCGGCCGCGAGCGCGGCTACCCGGCGATCGCCGCGGTGTTCCTGCCGCTGGAGCTGTCCGCCGGCGCGCTGTTCGACCTCGCGCAGAGCACCTGTCCCTCACTGCCGCCCGGTGCCGGGCACGGCCTCCAGCCGCTGCTGTGCGGCGGGGGCTCGCTCGGCGGTTTCCTGCTCGGCCACGGCGTCTCCGCCCGGACCGGTGTGCTGCTGCTCCTGCTGCTGCACACGGTGATCGCGCTCGCCGGCGCCTTCTGGCTGCGCCGGGCGGACGCCGCGCTGTGCTGTCTGGCCGGGGCCGTCCGGATGCTGGGCGAGTTCCTGCACCGCCACCTGCCGGCCGCCGCCCGCTGGCTGCGGCTGCTGGCCGCCCCGCTGCCCGCCCGTCCGCCGGCGCGGGTGCCGTTCCCCCGGGCCAGCCGCGTGCTGGTCCCCGCCGAGGACGTCGTCGTCCGTCCGGCCGTCCGGCGCGGTCCGCCGGTGTTCGCCCTGGCCGCCTGAGCGTCGGCGCTCCCGCCCGCTCGGCCGGCTGTTCTCTCCTCCGCGCCGCAGGCCCCGGCCTGCCGTGCCTTCCCGTACGCCCGAGAGCACAGGACGACACCCCATGAGCAACGCCCGCAAGACCGACAAGAAGACCTCCGCCACCGACCGCATGCGCGCCGCCCGCGTCCGGGCCGAGCGCTCCGACCGGATCCGCCGCCGGGTGGTGGTCGGCGGCGCGTCCGCCGCCGTGCTCGCCCTGGCGGCGGGCGTGGCCTTCGCCGTCGGCGGCTCCTCCGGCTCCGGTTCGAACGCCGCGAACGGCCCGCTGGTCGTGCCGGCCAACGCGAGCGGCGCCGACGGCACCGTGATCACCTACGGCAAGGCCGACGCCCCGCACACCCTGGAGGTCTACGAGGACTTCCGCTGCCCGTTCTGCGAGCAGCTGGAGACCACCACCGGCAAGGCGATCCAGCAGCTCGCCGACGAGGGCACGTACAAGGTCGAGTACCACCTGGCGACGTTCCTGGACAACAACCTCGGCGGCAAGGGCTCGCGCACCGCGCTGGCCGCGGCCGGCGCCGCGCTGAACGAGGGCGTCGACAAGTTCAAGGCGTTCCACGACGTGCTGTACGCCAACCAGCCGGACGAGCGCAGCGACGCCTTCGGCGACGTCAACCACATCCTGGACCTGGCCGGCCAGGTGCCCGGCCTGAAGACCGACGGCTTCGTCAAGGCCGTCCAGGACGGCACCTATGCGCCGTGGGCGGCCAAGGTCAACCAGGAGTTCAACAAGAGCGACGTCACCGGCACCCCGACCGTCAAGCTGGACGGCAGGAAGCTGGACGTCCTCACCAACGGCAAGGCCGTCTCCCCCGAGCAGTTCACCGCGATGGTCAAGCAGGTGACCGGATGACGGCCGGCGCCCCCGCCGTACGGCCCGCTTACGGCGCGGGCCGCCCGTTCGCCTGGCTGCTGCTGATCGGCGGCGCGGTCGGCCTGTTCGCCTCGACGGTCCTCACCCTGGACAAGATCCGGCTGCTGGAGGACCCGTCCTACGTCCCCAACTGCAACATCAACCCGATCATCAGCTGCGGCTCGATCATGCGCAGCGCGCAGGCGGAGGCCTTCGGCTTCCCCAATTCGCTGATCGGGCTGGTCGCCTTCGGGGTGGTCGTCGCGGTGGGTGCCGGGCTGCTCGCGGGAGCGGAGTTCCGGCGCTGGTTCTGGCTCGGACTGCAGGCCGGGACGGTGTTCGGGGCCGGCTTCGTGACCTGGCTGATGTACCAGGCGCTGTACCGGATCGGCGCGCTCTGCCCGTACTGCATGGTGGTGTGGGCCTCGGTGATCCCGCTGTTCTGGTACACCACGCTGCACAACCTGCGGTCGGGCGTGATCCCGGTGGGCCCCCGGCTGCGGGTGGCCGTCCGGGAGGCGGCCCGCTACCACTGGGTCGTCCCGGCCCTGTGGTACGCGGTGATCGCGCTGCTGATCCTCAACCGGTTCTGGTACTACTGGAGCACCCTGATCTGATCCCCGTCCGCCGCTCTGTCCGCCGCCCCGTCCGCTCCCGGCGGGAGGGCGGCGGACCGTCCCCCGTGGGGGTGCCATGCGTCGCAGGATCGTCCTCTTCGTCTCGGTGTCGGTCGACGGCTACTTCGAGGGCCCGGACCACGACCTCGAATGGAACCTCGTCGACGACGAGGTGCACACCCACTTCAACCGGGTGCTCGCCCGGATGGGTGGTTTCGTCTCCGGCCGGGTGACGCACGAGCTGATGGCCTCCTTCTGGCCCACCGCCGACCAGGCCCCGGACGCCGACGCCACGACGACCGAGTTCGCGGGCATCTGGCGCGACATGCCGAAGACGGTCTTCTCCCGCACCCTCGACCACGCCGACTGGAACACCACCGTCGTCCGCGAGGTCACCCCGGAATCGGTCGCCGCGCTCACCGCCGGCCCCGGCGGCGACCTCGCCCTCAGCGGCGCGAACCTGGCCGAGTCCTTCCTCGCCCGGGACCTCGTCGACGAGTTCCGCTTCTACGTTCACCCCGTCGTCCTCGGCCGCGGCACCCTCTTCTTCCGCCCCGCCGACCACCCCGTGCCGCTCGTCCTCAAGGACACCCACCGCTTCACCAACGGCGTCACCCTGCTCCACTACGAGCGCGGCGGCCCGTCACCCCTGGACGGGTGACGGGCCGCCGTCGCACTCGGGCGCGTCAGAACGTGTACGCCGCGACCTCGGCCAGGAGCTCGGCGCGGCGCTCCTCGGTGATGAAGGAGGCACGGAAGGAGTTGGCGGCCAGGCGGCGCAGGGTCTCCTGGTCGAGGGCGAGGGCCTCGCGCACGGCCCGGAAGTTGTCCTCCACGTAGCCGCCGAAGTACGCCGGGTCGTCGGAGTTGACGGTGACCAGCAGGCCGGCCTCCAGCATCTCGCCCAGCGGGTGGTCGGCGAGGGTCTCGATGCAGCGCAGCCGCACGTTGGAGAGCGGGCAGAGGGTCAGCGGGACCTGCTCGCGCACCAGGCGGGCGACCAGTTCGCCGTCCTCCAGGCAGCGCAGCCCGTGGTCGATCCGCTCGACGCCGAGGACGTCCAGCGCCTCGGTGATGTACGAGGCCGGGCCCTCCTCGCCCGCGTGGGCGACCCGGCGCAGCCCGGCCTCGGCGGCCCGGCGATACACCTCGCGGAACTTCACCGGCGGGTGGCCGACCTCGGCGGAGTCCAGGCCGATGCCGGCGATCCGGTCGAAGTGGGGGCGGGCGGCCTCGAAGGTCTCCAGCGCGGACTCGGCGGACTCGTCCCGCAGGAAGCACATGATCAGCTGGGTGCTGATGCCGTGCCGCTCCTCGCTGCGCTCCAGCGCCCGGGTCAGCCCGTCGACGACCACGCCCAGCGGCACCCCGCGGGCGGTGTGGGCCTGCGGGTCGAAGAAGATCTCCGCGTGGCGGACGCCCTGCTCGGCGGCCCGGGCCAGGTAGGCGTCGGCGAGGTCGGCGAAGTCGTCCTCGGTGCGCAGCACGGCCATCAGCGCGTAGTAGAGGTCGAGGAAGGACTGGAGGTCGCTGAAGGAGTAGGCCTCGCGCAGCGCCGCGGTGTCGGCGTACGGCAGCTCGACGCCGTTGCGGGCGGCGAGCTCGAAGGCGAGTTCGGGCTCCAGGGTGCCTTCGATGTGCAGGTGGAGTTCGGCCTTGGGAAGCGGCATGTGCGATCTGTCCAGCGGTAGCGGGCGGTCCTGAAAGGAACGGAAGGATCCATCCTATGAGCTGCTCGGTGTCGGTGGCCTGGCGGGCGGCTCCCGTGGGGTGCGCGGCGCGGGCGCGGCGTGGGGACCGCCGCACGATCGACCGGGTGCACCCGCGGCGCTCCGCGGGCACCCTGGAGGAGGGGACTTCCGCCGAGGAGGCACCGAGATGCGGCACGCCGAAGACCCGCACATCCGGCCCGCGGGCATCTCCCCGCACGCCCTGGGCAACGACACGCTCCTGCACGAGCTGGAGCAGCTGCACCGCACGCGCCACGAGACCTTCCTGTACGGCTCGGAGGAGGCACTGAAGCGGCACACCCTGCGCACCGGGGAGCTGGAGGCCGAGTACCTGCACCGCTTCCCCGGGCGGCAGGTCACCGCCGCGCGGACCAGGGCCGGGGCCCGGGCCCGGGAGGCCGCCGCCCGCGTGGAGTCCCTGCCCGAGTGAGGCCCCGCCGCCCGGGTGCGGTCCCCGCCCGGGTGAGGGAGCGGAGCACGCGCCCGCCGGGACACGCCGGGCGCGCGGTGGTGTGCCCGGGGCGGGGCGGTCGGGGAGGGTGTGAGGGCAGACGCACCGGACCCCGACCCGACCTGGGAGCCCCGCATGCCCATCGCCAGCGTCAACCCCGCCACCGGCGAGACCCTCCGGACCTTCGAACCGCTCGACGCTGCCGGGATCGAACGGCGGCTGGCCCGCGCCGAGGCCGCCTTCCACGGCTACCGCGGCACCTCCTTCGCCTCCCGCGCCGCACTGCTGCACCGCGCCGCCGGCCTACTGGACCGGGACCAGGAGACGGTCGCCCGCACCATGACCGAGGAGATGGGCAAGCCGCTCGTCGCCGCCCGCGCCGAGGCCGCCAAGTGCGCGAAGGCGATGCGCTGGTACGCGGACAACGCCGAGGCCCTGCTCGCCGACGAGCACCCCGCCCCGGCCGACGTCGCCGACTCCGGCGCCGCCCGCGCCTACGTCCGCTACCGGCCGCTCGGCCCGGTCCTCGCCGTCATGCCCTGGAACTTCCCGTTCTGGCAGGTCGTGCGGTTCGCCGCGCCGGCCCTGATGGCCGGGAACGTCGGCCTGCTCAAGCACGCGTCCAACGTGCCGCGCACCGCGCTGGCGCTGGAGGAGCTGTTCCAGCGGGCCGGGTTCCCGGAGGGCTGCTTCCAGACCCTGCTGATCGGCTCGGGCGCGGTCGAGGGCGTGATCCGGGACCGCCGGGTCGTCGCCGTCACCCTCACCGGCAGCGAGCCGGCCGGGCGGTCGGTCGCGGCCATCGCGGCGGACGAGGTGAAGAAGGCCGTCCTGGAGCTGGGCGGCAGCGACCCGTTCGTCGTCCTGCCGAGCGCGGACCTGGACGCGGCGGTGCGCACCGCCGTCCGGGCCCGGGTGCAGAACAACGGCCAGTCCTGCATCGCCGCCAAGCGCTTCATCGTGCACACCGACGTGTACGACCGCTTCACCGCCGCCTTCACCGAGGCGATGCGGGCGCTGCGGATCGGCGACCCGATGGACGAGGGCACCGACGTCGGCCCGCTGGCCAGCCGCCAGGGCCGGGACGACCTGGAGGAGCTGGTCGAGGACGCCCGCACCCGCGGCGCCCGGGTGGAGTGCGGCGGCGGGCGCCCGGAGGGCTGGGACACCGGCTGGTTCTTCGAGCCGACGGTGCTGACCGGCATCACCCCGGCGATGCGGATCCACCAGGAGGAGACCTTCGGCCCGGTCGCCACCGTCTACCGGGTGGCCGACCTGGACGAGGCGGTGGCGCTCGCCAACGACACCCCCTTCGGGCTCAGCGCCAACGTCTGGACCACCGACGAGGCCGAGCGGGAGCGCTTCGTCCGGGACATCCAGGCCGGCGGGGTGTTCTTCAACGGGATGACGGCCTCGCACCCGGCGCTGCCGTTCGGGGGCGTCAAGCGCTCGGGGTTCGGGCGGGAGCTGTCCGGGCACGGGATCCGGGAGTTCTGCAACGTCACCACGGTGTGGATCGGCTGAGCCCTCCCGGCCCCGGGCTCCCCGCCCGCCGGCCCGGGAGCCGTCCCGGCGCCCCGGGCCGGTTGCGGCCGGGTCAGGAGGCCATCCGGTGCCGGCCCGGCCCCGGGGTCATCCAGCGGGCGACCACGCCGCCCATGGCGATGACCGTCAGGCCCCAGAAGATCGCCATCGGCACCAGCACCGGCAGCAGGCTCACCTGGACGGCGACCATGGCGAGACCGATCGACAGCGCGATCATGAACGTCACCACGGTGGGGCTGAGGCTGAGCAGCCAGTGCCAGACCCGGTGCCCGAAACCCCGGTTCCGCCGGGCTTCGGGCGCGGCCTCGGCCCGGGCGTCGATTTCCTGGTAGGTCAGCAGGTCCATCGGGATCGCCTCCAGTGCTGGTCGGCTGGACGGGGGGAGCCTGGCCCGGAAGGGTCAGGACGCCTTGCGGGGGGACTTCCGGGTGGTGGTCTTCCTCGCCGCCGCGCTCCCGGCGGTCCGCTTGGCGGAGGACTTCCCGGTCGTGCCTCCGGCCGGCTTCGGGGCGGCCTTCGCGGTGGTCTTCTTCGCCGGGGCGCGCTTGCGCGGGGCGGGCTCCTCCCCCTCGGTGTCCCCGGCGCCGCCCGTCCCGGCGCCGCCGTGCCCTCCCTTGGCCTGCTTGAGGCTGCTGCGCAGCGCCTCCATCAGGTCGATCACGTTGTCCGGCGCCTCGCCCGGTTCCTCCTCGTGCGGGACCTCCACGCCCTCCAGCCGCGCGGTGATCACCTGCTGCAGCGCCTGCTGGTAGTCGTCGTGCAGCTGGGAGAGGTCGAAGTCCTCGGAGAGGGTGTCCATCAGCGACCGCGCCATCTTGAGTTCCTGCGGCCGGACGGTGACGTCCTCCTCGGGCGCGATGCCGGACACCGGCCGGACCTCGTCGGGCCAGATGCAGGTCTGGAGCACCAGGGTGTTGTCGTGCACCCGCAGCACCGCGGGCGACTCCCGGGTGCGCAGCGCGATCTTGGTGACGGCGATCTGCCCGGACTCGGTGAGCGCGTCGCGCAGCAGCGCGTACGGCTTGGCGGCGGCCTTGTCGGCGACGCCCACGTAGTAGGCCTTGGAGAACATCAGCGGGTCGATCTCGCCCTCGTCCACGAAGGCCAGCACGTCGATGATCTTCTTGCTGGGCAGCGGCAGGTCGGCGAGGTCCTCGTCGGAGAGCGTGACGGTCCGCCCGTCGGGGGACTCGTACCCCTTGGCGATCTCCGCGTACGGGACTTCCTTCTCCTCCCGCTCGCAGTACCGCTTCATCCGCACCCGTCCGCCGTCCTTCGCGTGCACCTGGTGCAGCGGGACGTCGTGCTCCTGGGTCGCGGAGTACAGGTGGACGGGGATGCTGACCAGCCCGAAGCTGATCGTCCCCTTCCAGGTGGTCTGCATGGGGTCGCTCCTGACCGGCGCGCGCCGGGAGCCGGCCGGCGCCGAGAACGCTCGGGATGCGCCTACGACATGTCCCGAGAGTCCCACTCTGCCCGGATTTGCGAGGATCGGCCACACCGCACCGACAATGGGCCGAGGAGGTCGATGCGGATGACCACCCGGAGCCGTCGGGACCGGCGGGACCGGCAGGACCCGCACCGGGCGCCACCGCCCGAGCGGTACGGCTACCTGGTGACGTACGCGGTGCGGGGCGAGCCCGGCGCACGACGCGCGGAGGTGACCGTCCTGCCCGGATACTCGCAGGAGGAGGACATCCCCCGGATCCTGGCCGCCCGACTGACCGGGCGGCCGACGGACGAGGCCTCGATCACCGTCCTCGACGTGCGGCCGATCTGACCGCCCACCCACGGGCGATTTGAGCCCCAACAGAGCTTGGCGACCTTCCCGAATGCTGACAATGCGTCAGATTTGAGGTTTCCATGCCACCTTTCCACCCACCCCGACCAGGCCTTTTGCGTCCGTTGAGCGAACAGTTACCAAAAGATTGTTCCGATCATCGGTACGTAGAAGTTAGGTTGCGACGCAATGCGCGGGCCAGTCCCCCACCCTCCGGCACGACGAGTCGAGGGTCACACCGCGCTGGAAAGGCACAGGGTCCCTAGATGAGTGCGGACACCACCAAGCCCACGACGGCCACCAAGGTCCCCCACCAGCCGACGCCGATCGGACACGGCGGCGACGGCAACCTGAAGGCCGGGCTCAAGAACCGCCACCTGTCGATGATCGCCATCGGCGGAGTGATCGGCGCCGGCCTCTTCGTCGGCTCCGGCGCGGGCATCGCGACCACCGGTCCGGGCATCCTGCTCTCCTACGCCATGGCCGGCGTGCTGGTCGTCCTGGTGATGCGGATGCTCGGCGAGATGGCCGCGGCCGACCCACAGAGCGGCTCGTTCTCGGCCTACGCCGACCGTGCGCTCGGCCGCTGGGCCGGGTTCTCCATCGGCTGGCTGTACTGGTTCTTCTGGGTCGTGGTGCTCGCGGTCGAGGCGACCGCCGGCGCGAAGATCCTCAACAACTGGGTGCCGGGCGTGCCCCAGTGGGGCTGGGCGCTGATCGTGATGGGCGTCCTGACCGCCACCAACCTCTTCTCGGTGGCCTCCTACGGCGAGTTCGAGTTCTGGTTCGCCGGCATCAAGGTGGTCGCGATCGCCGCGTTCCTGGTGGTCGGCACCCTCGCCGCCTTCGGCCTGCTGCCGGGCACCCACGCGGTCGGCACCAGCAACCTCACCGGCCACGGCGGCTTCCTGCCGCACGGGGTGGGAGCGGTGTTCACCGGAATGCTCACCGTGGTCTTCGCCTTCATGGGCAGCGAGATCGTCACCCTGGCCGCCGGTGAGTCGGAGGACCCGGAGAAGGCGGTCTCCAAGGCCACCAACAGCGTCATCTGGCGGATCGGGATCTTCTACCTGGGCTCGATCCTGCTGGTGGTCACCCTGCTGCCGTGGGACTCCGCCGACGTCAAGGCCAGCCCGTACGTGGCGGTGCTGGACCACATCGGCATCCCGGGCGCCGGCCAGGTGATGGACGTGATCGTGCTGACGGCCGTACTGTCCTGCCTCAACTCCGGGATGTACACCGCCTCCCGGATGGCCTTCTCGCTGGGCCAGCGCGGGGACGCCCCCAAGTCCTTCGCCACGGTGACCTCGCGCGGCGTGCCGCGGGTGGCGATCCTCTCCTCGGTGGTCTTCGGCTTCGTCGCGGTCTTCTTCAACTACACCTCGCCGGACACCGTGTTCGCGTTCCTGCTGAACTCCTCCGGTGCCGTCGCGCTCTTCGTCTGGCTGGTCATCTGCGCCACCCAGCTGAAGATGCGCAGGATCATCGAGCGCGAGATGCCCGAGCGGCACACCGTCCGGATGTGGCTGTACCCGTACCTGACCTGGACGGCCATGGGCATGATCGGGTTCGTCATGGTGTACATGTTCACCGACGCCGACGGGCGCAAGCAGATGTACCTGTCGCTGGTCACCGCAGCCATCGTGCTGGCGGCCTCGGCCGTGGTGGGCCGACGGCGGCGGGCCGCGGTGGCGGCGGGCTCCTGACCCGTCCGCCCCGTGCGGGAACGCCGGGCCCGGGAGCCGATGCGGAGGCTCCCGGGCCCGGCGCCGTTCTCCAGCCCGACCGCCCGCTGCCCGCCGGCCGTCCATCCCTCCAGTTTGACCATGGCACGTCAACGGGGATACCAGGGCATGACGCTCCCCCACGAGCGCCACCCCGCCCCCACCGGGAGACCCCGTGCCCTCACCCGCTCCCGCACCGCCCCCGCCGCCCCCACCGCCACCGCCGTCCCGCACCGAACCCGGGTCCGCCCGCCAGCGCTTCGGCCGCCGGCTGCGCCACTGGCGCGAGGCCCGCGGCCTCAGCCAGGCCGAGTTCGGCCGGCTGCTCGGCTACCACGACTCGCTGATCAGCCGGGTCGAGAACGCCCGCCGCTGGCCACCGCCGGGAATGCCCGCCCGGGCCGACGAGCTCCTGCTCGCCGACGGCGAACTGGACGAGCTCTGGCAGACCGTCCGGCGGGAGCGCGAACACCTCGGCGAACGCGCCGCCGCCCGGCCCCCGCTCACCGTCCGCACCGACCCGCCGGACGCCGCCACCGTCGAGGTGCTCACCCACCTGCTCGCCGTCTACCGCGCCGCCGCGGGCCGGATCGGCGGCGAGGAGCTGGCCGCCGTCCTGGAACACCACGCCCACACCCTGCTCGGCGGACGGCACCCCGAGCCCCACCCGGACCCCGCCGCCGGACTCCCGCCCACCGACCGCTCGCCCACCGACCGCTCGCCCACCGCCTGCTCGCCCGCCGCCCGCTCGCTCGCCGCCCAGTACGCCGAACTCGCCGGCTGGGCCCACTTCGAGGGCGACCGCCCGGCCCGCGCGCTCAGCTGGTACGCCACCGGACTGGAATGGGCCCGCGCGAGCGACGACCGGGCCACCACGGCCGCCCTGCTCGTCCGCCAGAGCACCCTGTACTGGTGGCTCGGCGACCCGGCCACCGCACTCGCCCTGGCGCAGACCGCCCGGACCGTCGCCCCTCCCCGGCCGGGGCTGTGGGCCTGGGCCGCCGTCGTCCAGGCCCACGCCCACGCGCTCGCCGGACAGGCACCGCAGGCCCGCCGGACCCTGGCGGACGCCCGGCGGCTGACCGGCGCCGCCCTGCTCTCCGGCGAGCCGACGCCCTGGACGGCGCGCGCCGAGCTGGTCCTGGCCGTCGCCCACGGCACCTGTCACCGGGACCTCTCGCTCCGCACCGGCCGCACCGCCCACGCCCGCGCCGCGGCGGACCGGCTGGAGACGGCCCTGCGGCTCCTCGACCGGGCCGCCCACCCGCGGGACCACGCCCTGGTCACCGCCCGCCTCGCCGGCGCCCACGCCCTCGCCGGCCGCCCCGACGCCGCGGTCGCCGTGCTCTCCCGGCTGCCGCCGAACACCACCGGCCGCATCGCCCGCGAGCAGCGGCGGGCCGGTGCCCAGCTTGCGGGCGATCCGGGCGAGGTGGCTCTTGACGGTCAGTGCCGACAGGCCCATGGCCACGCCGATCGCCTTGTTGGACTGCC
>NZ_JBEZUT010000231.1:0-13846 GCF_040636595.1 Kitasatospora sp. NPDC036755 | reverse complement strand
CTCTGGATGGTGTAGGTCGCCAGGTCACGCCCCTTGGCCGGAGGCATGAGATCCAACGCGGTGCTGAAGTGGGCCCCGGCCAGCCTCGGGCACCAGCCCGTCCGTGAAGGCCCGCGCCGACTGGTACCCGCCCTGGGCCGAGAACACCGCCGCGAGCACCGCCACCCCGAGCGCCCCGCCGACCTCGCGCAGCGCGTTGTTGGCGCCGGAGGCGATCCCCTGCTCCTGCGGCCGGACGCTGGCCATCACCAGCTGGGCGGTCGGCCCGAAGTAGAGCGACATGCCGATCCCGCAGATCACGATGGCCGGCAGCTGGGCGACGTAGTCGAGGCCGGTGTTCCCGTCCACGACCAGGCCGAACCACGCCAGGCCCGCGGCCTGCAGCGCCAACCCGGTGACCACGATCGGCCGGCCGCCGATCCGGTCGGAGACGACGCCCGCGACGGGCGCGACCAGCAGCGGCATCGCCGTCCAGGGCAGCATCCGGACGCCCGCCTCCTGCGGACTGAAGCCGCCGACGCCCTGGAGGTACTGGCTGATCAGGAAGATCGAGCCGAACATCCCCAGGTACATCAGCAGGCTGGCCGCGTTGACGGCGGAGAAGGCCCGGCTGCGGAACAGCCGCATCGGCAGCATCGGGTGGGCGGCCACCCGCTGCTCGTACCAGACGAAGGCGGCCAGCAGCAGGGTGCCGGCGGTCAGGGTGCCGAGGACCAGGGGGCTGGTCCAGCCGTCCGGGTTGCCGCGGATCAGGCCGAGGACGACCCCGAACATCCCCAGGCTGACCAGCACCGTCCCGGGCACGTCCAGGGCGCGGCCCGGGCCCCGGCTCTCGCCCAGCCGCAGGAAGGCCAGCGGCAGCAGGACGAGGCCGACCGGGACGTTCACCCAGAAGATCCACTGCCAGGAGAAGTGCTCGGTCAGCGAGCCGCCGATCAGCGGCCCGGCGGCGACGGCGAGGCCGCTGACCCCCGACCAGATGCCGAAGGCCATGCCCCGCTTGGCCGCGGGCACCGCGGCGGTGAGCAGGGTGAGGGTGAGCGGCATCATCACCGCGGCACCGGTGCCCTGGACGGCGCGGGCGGCGATCAGCTCGCCGATCCCCGGCGAGAGCGCGGCCGCGGCGGAGCCGGCGGTGAAGACCGCCAGGCCGACCAGGAAGATCCGGCGGCGGCCGAAGCGGTCGCCGAGGGCCGCGCCGAACATCAGCAGCACGGCGAAGCTCAGGGTGTAGGCGCTGACCGTCCATTCGAGGTCGGACAGCCCTCCGCCGAGTTCCTCGCGGATCGACGGCAGCGCGGTGGTGACCACCAGGTTGTCCAGCGCGGCCATGAAGCCGGCCGCGCTGACGATCACCAACGTCCAGATCGCGGCTCTGCCCATGGCGGGTTTCTCCGTCATGACGTCCCCCCAGTTCCCTCTAGGTAGTTATCGATCAATAACTTCTTGGGGCCGAAAAAAGGGCCGCACGGTCCCCCGCGCGACCCGCCCGCCGGGCGCCTAGCACCCGTCGAAGCCGGCCCAGATCCGGTGGCCCGGCGGATAGCCCAGCGCCACCAGGGTGTTGATCAGCATTCCGTACGCGAAGAACCGCGTCGCGTCCTGCGCGTCGCCGCCGAGCCGGATCCTGACCCGGTCGAACAGGCCCTCCCACAGCTGCCGGGCGGTCTCCCCGACCTCCTCCTCGCCCGCCGCCCTGGCGGCGGACACCGAGACGTAGAGCTGCATCTGCATCAGCAGCTGGTCGCCGTTCTCGACCAGGCCCATGTACGCGGTGGACATCGCGTCGGCGGCGTCCTGGCCGGTCAGCCCGGTCGAGGCCTCGTCGAACACCCGCCACGTCTCCTCGACGCAGCGCTCCGCGGCCGCGGCGAACATCGCCTGCTTGGACGGGAAGAGCCGGAACAGGTACGGCTGCGAGACACCCACCCGGCGGGCGATCGCCTCGGTGGAGGTGCCGTGGTACCCGCCCCGGGCGAACTCGGTCATGGCGGCCCGGACGACGCTCTCGCGCCGCTCCTCCGCGCTCATCCGGATGCTCGACTTCGCCATGGGTCCTAAGTTAGTGGCCAATCACTACCTATGCAAGGCCCGCGGCGGCCGGAGCCCCCCACCGAGCGGGAGGGGGGCTCGGGCCACGGCCGCGCGTGACACCGGCCGGAGCCGGGATCCCGGCCGCTCAGCCCAGGCGGACGACCGCCCGGGACATGCCGAGCACCTTCTGGCCGCCCGTGGTGGCCAGCAGGTCGACCTGCACCCTGCGGTCGTCCAGCTTCTTGGCGACCTTGGCCGAGACCTCGACCACCGCACCGACGCCATCGTTCGGCACCGGTACCGGCCGGGTGAAGCGCACGCCATACTCGACCACCGCGGCCGGGTCGCCGACCCAGTCGGTGACCACCCGGATCGCCTCGGCCATGGTGAACATGCCGTGGGCGATGACGTCCGGCAGGCCGACCTCCAGGGCGAACTTCTCGTTCCAGTGGATCGGGTTGAAGTCGCCCGAGGCACCCGCGTACCGCACCAGTGTGTCGCGGGTCACCGGGAAGGACTGCGCCGGCAGCTCGGTGCCGACCTCGATCCCGTCGTAGTCGATCGCCATCGCGCTCACTCCCCCGCCTCGTCGGCGGCCCGGGCCACCAGGGTCATGACCGACGTCACAACGTGCTCGCCGGTCCCGTCCGTCACCTCGCCACGCACGGTGAGCACGTCGTTGCCCGCCAGTGACTTGATGTTGTCGATGGTCACCACGACCGACAGCCGGTCGCCGGCCCGCACCGGGCGGGTGTAGACGAACTTCTGGTCGCCGTGCACCACCCGGCTGAAGTCCAGCCCGAGCTCCGGGTCCTCGACCACCTGGGCGGCCGCCCGGTAGGTGATCACGAACGGGAAGGTCGGCGGGGCGATCACGTCGGAGTGCCCCAGCGCCTTGGCCGCCTCCGGGTCCCGGTACGCCGGGTTGGCGTCGCCGATCGCGGTCGCGAACTCGCGGATCTTCTCCCGGCCGACCTCGTACGGCTCGGTGGGCGGGTAACTACGCCCGATGAAGGAGGGGTCGAGCGCCATGGCAGCTCCTCGGAACGCGGGTGGATACGAAAAAACTCCGGGCCGCACCCCCTGAGGGATGCGGCCCGGAGCATGAAGACCTGAATTCACACAGGCCCGTCGCCCTGCGAAAGGGTCAGCGGGTCTCGCGGTGCGCGGTGTGCGAGTTGCAGCGGGGGCAGTGCTTCTTCATCTCAAGACGGTCCGGGTCGTTACGCCGGTTCTTCTTGGTGATGTAGTTCCGCTCCTTGCACTCCACGCAGGCCAGCGTGATCTTCGGGCGGACGTCGGTGGCAGCCACGGGAGTGCCTTCCTTGGACAACGAATAAGAACACAACAAGAGTAGCCGACCGGGAGTGCGATCTCCCGACCGACTACGCGGGGTAGCGGTGACCGGACTTGAACCGGTGACACAGCGATTATGAGCCGCTTGCTCTACCAACTGAGCTACACCGCCACAGTGATCCGCAGCACAGCCGGAGCTGACTGCTTCTCACCCGAGCCCCCATGCGGAATCGAACCGCAGACCTTCTCCTTACCATGGAGACGCTCTACCGACTGAGCTATAGGGGCGAACGAGGAAGAGATTACACGTTTCGCGCCCGGAGGTGAAATCCGTATCCCGCGGCGAAGACCGCAGGTGGGCGAGGGGTACGGACGGACGATCCAAGGCCCGGCGTTCGATCGGCCCCGGAGGCGTGCGGCCCGACCCGATACGACTATTGCCCGCCTCCCGGCGCCCCGCCCCCCGGGCCCATAGGCTCGACGCTCATTGATCGGGAGAGCCGGCCGCCGGTACGGGCCGGCCGTACGGGGCCGCCCGCACGGGCCGGCGCGAGAAGGAGCCGGCGATGGACAGCGCAGCCGCCGACGGGCCGCACTCCGGGCCCGGCCCGGCGGCCAACCCGCTCGGGCACGGCCCCGTCCTGCTGCTCACCGGCGCCCGGCTGGCCGACGGGCGGGTGGTGGACGTCCGGATCAGCGGCGACCGGATCCAGGCGGTCGGCACCGTCGGCAGCCTCGGCCCGCTCCCCGCCCTGCCCGGCGCGCCCACCGTCACCACCGGCGCCCGGATCGACCTGCGCGGCTACCTGCTGCTCCCGGCCCCCGCCGAGGCCCACGCCCACTACGACACCGCCTTCTCGGCCGCCCTGACCACCCCGCCGCCCGACACCACGGCCGACCTCACCCGGCGGATCACCGAGGCCGCACTGACCTCGCTCGGCTACGGCGCCACCGCCCAGCGCACCCACGTCCGGATCGGCGACGTGCACGGACTGCGCCGTCTGGAGGCCGTGCTCACCGCCCGGCAGGCCCTGGGCGGGCTGGCCGAGCTCCAGGCGGTGGCGATGCCCCGGCTGCTCACCGGACGGGCCGGCGCGGACGGCCGGGCGCAGCTGCGCGAGGCGCTCAAGCTGGGCGCCACGGCGGCCGGCGGATGCCCGGAGCTGGACCCCGACCCGGCCGGGTACGTGCAGCTGCTGCTGGAGGCCGCCCGGGAGGCGGACTGCTCGGTGGACCTGCACACCAGTGCCGCCGACTCCACCCAACTCGCCAGGATGGCCGGGGCGTTGGCGCCGCTGCGGCCGAGGGTGACGCTCGGCCCGTGCGGGTCGCTGGCCCGGGGCGCCTCGACGGTCCTGGCGAGCAGCGGGGTCCGGGTGGTCTGCCTGCCCCAGAACGGCTGCTGCGTCGGGCTGGAGGGCCGCACGCCGGTTCTCCGACCGGGCCTGGTGCGGGAGTTGGCGGCCGCCCGGGTACCGCTGGCGGCGGGCAGCGGGGCGCTGCGCGACCAGTCCAACCCGGTCGGCCGGGCGGATCCGCTGGAATCGGCCTATCTGCTGGCGGCCGGCGGGGAGTTGGAGCCGGAGGCGGCGTACGACGCGGTGGCGAACCAGGCCCGGGCGGCGCTCGGGCTGGCGCCCGTCCGGGTGGACGCCGGGTTCCCGGCGGAGCTGCTGGCGGTGCGCGGGGACAGCCTGGCCGGGGCGCTCGCGGGCGGGCACAGCCGGCTGGTGGTGCACGGCGGCCGGGTGGTCAGCCGGACCAGCGCGGTCCGGGAGTTCGCGGACACGGTGGCGCTGGCGCTGCCCCGGCAGTGCGGGGGCGGGAACGGCTGAGCCGGGGGGCGATTCCGGGGCGACGGGAAGCAGCGGGAAGCAGATGGGGGCGCGCGACGGGTGTCGCGCGCCCCTCCCCCACCTGCCGGCCGTCCGGGGACGGCTGACGAGGCGGCCCCAGGCCTCCCCCACACGGAGCAGGGCCGCTCGTTCGAGAACGACACTACGCCCACGGAGCACCGCCGCCAGGCGGCCTTGACGCCCTCCTGTCGCCCAACGATCCGCTCTTGACGGCGCGTTGACGGCCTGCGCGCCGCCACCGCCGCACCGGGCCGCCACCGCCGCACCGGCCCGTCACCGCCGCACCGGGCCGTCACCGCCGCACCGGGCCGTCAGGGCACGTACCGGTACCCGATCCCCGGCTCGGTGATCAGGTGCCGGGGCCGGGCCGGGTCACGCTCCAGCTTGCGGCGCAGCCCCGCGAAATAGACCCGCAGGTAGTTGCCGCGCTCCTCCTGGGCCGGGCCCCACACCTCGCGCAGGATCTGCCGTCCGGGCACCAGCCGGCCGGGGTTGGCGAGCAGCAGGGCGAGGATGCGCCACTCGGTCGGGGTGAGCCGGACCGTGCCGTTCGGGCCGTTCACCGCGGTCGCCGCGAGGTCCACGGTGTGGTCGCCGATCACCGGACGGCCCAGCGGCACACCGCCCAGCGGCCGGCGCAGCACGGCGCGCAGCCGGGCCAGCAGCTCGTCCATCAGGAACGGCTTGGTGAGGTAGTCGTCGGCGCCCGCGTCCAGGGCGCCCACCTTGTCGGCGGCGTCGGTCCGGCCGGAGAGCACGATGATCGGCATCGCGCTGTGGGTGCGCAGGCCGCGCAGCACGTCCATCCCGTCGAGGTCGGGCAGTCCCAGGTCGAGCAGGACGGCGTCCGGGGCGCTGTGCGCGGCGCGGTCCAGGGCCTCGCCGCCGCTGGCGGCGGTGCGGACGGCGTACTGCCGGGCGCTGAGGTTGATCCGCAGGGTGCGCAGGAGAGCCGGCTCGTCGTCGACGACCAAGATCTCACTCATGCGTGGGTTCCTCCCCTGGAACTTCGGGCTCGGCGGTGGCGGGGTCCGCGACGGCCCCGGCGGCCCCGGCGGCGACGGGCAGGGTGAGCAGCATGGTGGCGCCGCCGCCCGGGGTGTCCTCGACCTCCAGGCTGCCGCCCATCGCCTCGGCGAGGCCGCGGGAGAGGGCGAGGCCGAGGCCGACGCCGGTGGTGTTGTCGGTGTCGCCCAGGCGCTGGAAGGGCAGGAAGACCCGGTCGCGGTCCTCGGGGGCGATGCCGGGGCCGCGGTCGATCACCCGGATCTCGACCTGGTCGGCGTGGTGGCTGGCGGTGACCAGGACGGGCGCGCCGGGGGCGTTGTACCGCAGCGCGTTGGTGATCACGTTGGCGAGCACCCGCTCCAGCAGCGGCGGGTCGGCGAGCACCGGCGGGGCGGTGTCGAGGTCGAGCGGCTGGACCGGCGCGTACGGGTCGGGGAGGCTGTCGAGCGCCCGGGGCAGGATCTCGTCCAGGTGGGTCTCGGTGAGGTGCAGAGTGAGCGCGCCGGCCTGGAGACGGCTCATGTCGAGCAGGTTGTCGACCAGCCGGGTGAGCTTGACCAGCGACTCGTCGGCGGTGGCGAGGAGCTCGGCCTGGTCCGCGGGCGAGAACTCGACGTCGGGGCTGCGCAGCGAGCCGACCGAGGCGCGGGCGGCGGCCAGCGGGGTGCGCAGGTCGTGGCTGACGGCGGCGAGCAGGGCGGTGCGCATCCGGTCGGCGGCCTTGATCGGCTCGACCTCCGCGGCGACCACGGCCAGCCGGTCGCGCTCCAGCGCGGCGGCGACGTGGGCCGCGAAGGCGGTCAGCACCCGCTGGTCGGCGGCGGGCAGCCGGCGGCCGGTGAGCACCAGGACGGCGTCCGTGCCGACCGGGACCTCGGTGGTCTCGTGCGGCCCCTCGCCGTCGTCCTGGTGGTCCCCCTCGCAGTGTGCGAGCACCTCGTCGTCGGCTCGGGAGAGCAGGGCGACGGCCCGCATGCCGAAGGCCGTCCGGGACTTCTCCAGCAGGGCGGGCAGCGCGTCGGCGCCGCGCAGCACGCTGCCGGCCAGGGTGGAGAGGGTCTCGGCCTCGGCGGTGGCGCGGGCGGCCCGGCTGGTGAGCCGGCCGGCGTGGTCGACCACGGTGGAGACGGTGAGCGCGATGGCCGCGAAGACCACCAGGGCGACGATGTTGTTGGTCTCGCCGATGGTCAGACTGTGGGTCGGCGGGATGAAGTAGTAGTTGAGCAGCATCGAGGCGACGACCGAGGCCAGCAGGGCCGACACCGCGCCGCCGAGCAGGGCCACGATGACCACGCCGAGCTGGAAGATCAGCGCGTCGGTGGTCAGGTTGATGCTGTGGTGCGCCTGCGAGAGCAGGACGGTGAGCAGCCAGGGCACCGCCAGCCCGGCCAGGTAGCCGGCGATGGTGCGGCGGCGGGAGTGGCGGCGGCCGAGCGAGGGCAGCCGGCCGCGGCCGGTGAACTCGTGGGTGACCATGTGGACGTCGATGTCCTCGGAGGCGTCCACGGTGGTCTGCCCGGTGCCGGGGCCGGTGAGGAAGCGGTTGACCCGGCCGCGGCGGCTGGTCCCGAGCACCAGCTGGGTGGCGTCGTGGGCGCGGGCGAAGGTGAGCAGCGCGGTGGGGACGTCGTCGCCGACCACCACGTGGTAGCTGCCGCCGAGGGTCTCCACCAGCAGCCGCTGCTGGGCGAGCGCGCCGGAGGAGGCGCCGGCCAGGCCGTCGCTGCGGGAGACGTGGACGGCCAGCAGGTCGCCGCCGGCCGTGCGGTCGGCGATCCGGGCGGCCCGGCGGATCAGGGTCTCGCCCTCGGGGCCGCCGGTGAGGGCGACCACGACCCGCTCGCGGGTCTCCCAGACCCGGTCGATGTTGTGGCTGGCCCGGTAGTCGCGCAGGCCCTCGTCCACCCGCCCGGCCACCCAGAGCAGGGCGAGTTCGCGCAGGGCGGTGAGGTTGCCGACCCGGAAGTAGTTGGAGAGCGCGGCGTCCACCTTCTCCGCCCTGTAGACGTTGCCGTGGGCCATCCGGCGGCGCAGCGCCTGCGGGGCCATGTCGACGAGTTCGATCTGGTCGGCCCGGCGAACCACCTCGTCCGGGACGGTCTCGCGCTGCGGGATGCCGGTGATCTTCCGCACGACGTCGTTCAGCGACTCCAGGTGCTGGATGTTGACGGTGGTGATGACGTCGATCCCGGCGGCGAGCAGCTCCTCGACGTCCTGCCAGCGCTTGGCGTGCCGGCCGCCGGGGATGTTGGTGTGCGCCAGCTCGTCCACCAGTACGACGGACGGCCGGCGGGCGAGCACGCCGTCGAGGTCCATCTCCTCGAACTCGGCGTCCCGGTAGGCACGGTGGACCCTCGGCAGGACCTCCAGGCCCGCCAGCATGGCCTCGGTGTGGCGTCTGCCGTGGCACTCGATGTAGCCGACCGCGACGTCGACCCCGCGTTCCTGTCTGCGCCGGGCCTCGTCCAGCATCCGGTAGGTCTTGCCGACCCCCGGTGCGGAGCCGAGGTACACCCTCAGGCGGCCGCCGCGGATGCCGGTGCCGGGGGTGAGGTCGCGAGCCATGGGCACTGCTCTTTCCATCGGAGGTGGTGCACGTCTGCGGACGCGGGTCGGCCGGCCCGGGCGCGGGAGGCATGCTCCCGCACCCGGGCCGGCCCGGTCACCCGTTTGTTCGATGTGGTGTCACTTCTGCTCGCTGAGCGCCTTGTTGAGCAGCACGACGTTGACGCCCTCGTTGCCGAGGAAGCCGATCGAGCGGCCCTCGGTGTACTCGTCGACCAGTTTGTTCACCGTCTCCAGCGGCAGGCCGCGCGTCCTGGCGACCCGGTCGGCCTGCTCCTTGGCGTACGCGACCGAGATGTGCGGGTCGAGGCCGGAGCCGGAGGCGGTCAGCGCGTCGGCCGGGACGCTCGCCGGGTCGACGCCGTCGAAGGCGGCGACGGCGGCGCGGCGGTCCTCGACGGCCTTCAGCAGGTCCTCGCTGTTCGGGCCGAGGTTGCTGGCGCTGGACGAGGAGGCGTCGTAGCCGGTCCCGGCGGCGGAGGGCCGGGGCTGGAACCACTTAGGGTCCGGCCGGGCCTCCTCCTTCGGGTCCTCGGGGTCCTTCTTCGGGAGGTCGAAGTTCTGGCCGATCAGGCTGGAGCCGATCTCCTTGCCGTCGGACGAGACCGGCGAGCCGTTCGCCTTGTCGCCGAAGGCGACCTGGGAGACACCGGTGATCAGCAGCGGGTAGGCGACCCCGAGGATCACGGTCAGCACGAGGAGGACCCGCAGGGCCGTGAAGTGGGTGCGGAGGGTCGTCGGCAGGGGCTTGGACATGGTTTTCTCTCCTTCCCCGCGTCAGCCGAGGCCGGGGATGAACTGGACGATCAGGTCGATCAGCTTGATGCCGACGAACGGCACCACCAGGCCGCCGAAGCCGTAGACCCCGATGTTGCGGCGCAGCAGCGAGCTGGCGTCGGACGGGCGGTAGCGCACGCCGCGCAGGGCGAGCGGGATCAGGCCGATGATGACCAGGGCGTTGAAGACGATCGCCGAGGTGATCGCGGACTGCGGGCTGTGCAGGCCCATGATGTTGAGGTGGCTCAGGCCCGGGTAGACCCCGGCGAACATCGCGGGGATGATCGCGAAGTACTTGGCCACGTCGTTGGCGATCGAGAAGGTGGTCAGCGCGCCGCGGGTGATCAGGAGCTGCTTGCCGATCTCCACGATCTCGATCAGCTTGGTCGGGTTGGAGTCCAGGTCGACCATGTTGCCGGCCTCCTTGGCCGCCATGGTCCCGGTGTTCATCGCGACGCCGACGTCGGCCTGGGCGAGCGCGGGGGCGTCGTTGGTGCCGTCGCCGGTCATCGCGACCAGCTTGCCGCCCTCCTGCTCCTTCTTGATCAGGGCCATCTTGTCCTCGGGCGTGGCCTCGGCGAGGAAGTCGTCCACGCCGGCCTCCTCCGCGATCGCCTTGGCGGTCAGCGGGTTGTCGCCCGTGATCATGATGGTCTTGATGCCCATCCGGCGGAGCTCGTCGAAGCGCTCCCGCATGCCCTCCTTGACCACGTCCTTGAGGTGGATGACCCCGAGGACGCGGGCGGGCCCGTCGCCGACCCTGGTGGCGACCACCAGCGGGGTGCCACCCGCGGCGGAGATCCCGTCGACCAGGGCGGAGACCTCGCCGCCGACCGAACCACCGTTCTCCGTCACCCAGTTGGAGACGGCGCCGGCCGCTCCCTTGCGGACCTGGTGAAGGCCCTCGGCCTCTTCCAGGTCGACGCCGGACATCCGGGTCTGGGCGGTGAACGGGACCCAGGTGGCGTGCGTCAGCTCGCCCTGGGCGCGGGCCCGCAGACCGTACTCGGTCTTGGCGAGCACCACGATCGAGCGGCCCTCCGGGGTCTCGTCCGCGAGGGAGGAGAGCTGGGCGGCGTCGGCCAGTTCGTCGGTGGACACGCCCGGGGCGGCCAGGAACTCGGCGGCCTGGCGGTTGCCCAGGGTGATGGTGCCGGTCTTGTCGAGCAGCAGGGTGTTGACGTCGCCGGCGGCCTCGACGGCACGGCCGGACATCGCCAGCACGTTGCGCTGCACCAGCCGGTCCATGCCCGCGATGCCGATCGCGGAGAGCAGCGCGCCGATCGTGGTCGGGATCAGCGCCACGATCAGGGCGACCAGGACGATCATCGACTGCGGGGCGCCCGCGTAGGTGGCCATCGGCTGGAGCGTGACGACCGCGACCAGGAAGACGATGGTCAGCGAGGCCAGCAGGATGTTGAGCGCGATCTCGTTCGGCGTCTTCTGCCGGGCGGCGCCCTCGACCAGGGCGATCATCCGGTCGATGAAGGACTTGCCGGGCTCCGAGGCGATCTTCACCACGATCCGGTCGGACAGCACCTTGGTGCCGCCGGTGACGGCGCTGCGGTCGCCGCCGGACTCGCGGATCACCGGCGCGGACTCACCGGTGATCGCCGACTCGTCGACGGACGCGACGCCCTCGACCACGTCGCCGTCACCGGGGATGACCTGCCCGGCCTCGACCACCACGTGGTCGCCGAGCCGCAGCGCCGTGCCCGGCACCTCCTCCTCGGCCCGGGTCGCGGGCCAGTTCGTGAGGCGGCGGGCGACGCTCTCGGTCTTCGTCTTGCGCAGGGTGTCGGCCTGGGCCTTGCCGCGCCCCTCGGCGACGGCCTCGGCCAGGTTGGCGAAGATCGTGGTGAGCCAGAGCCAGACGGTGATGGCCCAGGCGAACACGGACGGGTCGGCGATCGCGGCGACGGTGGTGACCACCGAACCGACCTCGACCACGAACATCACCGGGTTCTTGACCATCACCCGGGGGTCGAGCTTCCTCACCGCGTCCGGCAGGGACGCGACGATCAGCTTGGGGTCGAGCAGACCGCTCGCCACTCTGTGCGGCGCGGCAGGCTCGGCCTTGTCGGCCGGTGCGGGGTTGAGCGTAGGGGTGGACATCAGGAGGACAGACCTTCCGCGATCGGCCCGAGAGCCAGGGCCGGGAAGTAGGTGAGGCCGACGACGATCAGGATCACGCCCGACAGCAGGCCCACGAACAGCGGCTTGTGGGTGGGCAGGGTGCCCGGGGTGGCCGGGACCGGCTGCTGCTGGGCAAGCGAGCCGGCCAGCGCCAGGACGAAGACGATCGGCAGCAGCCGGCCGAAGATCATCGCCAGGCCGAGCGCGGTGTCGTACCAGTCGGTGTTGACGGTGATGCCGCCGAAGGCCGAGCCGTTGTTGTTGGAGGCCGAGGTGAAGGCGTACAGCACCTCGGAGAAGCCGTGGGCGCCCGAGTTGAGCATCCCGGCGCGCTCGCCCGGCAGGGCCATCGCCACACCCGTGCCGACCAGCACGATCGTCGGCGTGGTGAGGATGTACAGCGAGGCGAACTTCATCTCCCGGCCGCCGAGCTTCTTGCCCAGGTACTCGGGGGTGCGGCCGACCATCAGACCGGCCACGAACACCGCGACGACCGCCAGCACGAGCATCCCGTAAAGGCCGGAGCCCACACCGCCGGGCGCGATCTCGCCCAGCATCATGTTGAAGACCGTCAGCCCGCCGCCGAACGGCGTGTACGAGTCGTGAAAGGAGTTCACCGCACCGGTCGAGGTCAGCGTGGTCGAAGCGGCGAACAGCGAGCTGGCGGCGATGCCGAAGCGCTGCTCCTTGCCCTCCATCGCGGCGCCCGCGGCCTGCAGGGCGGTGCCCTGGTGCTGCGACTCGGCGAGGGTCAGCAGACCCACCGAGGCGATCCAGAACAGGCCCATCACGGCGACGATCGCGTAGCCCTGGCGGTTGTCCCCCACCATCCGGCCGAAGGTCCGCGGCAGCGCGAACGGGATCAGCAGGATCAGGAAGATCTCGACCAGGTTGGTGAAACCGGTCGGGTTCTCGAACGGGTGCGCCGAGTTGGCGTTGAAGAAGCCGCCGCCGTTGGTGCCGAGCAGCTTGATGACCTCCTGCGAGGCCACCGGCCCGCCCGGGATCTTCTGGACGCCGCCCGCGAGGTTGGTGACCTCGTGGAAGCCGTGGAAGTTCTGGATCACGCCGTTGGCGGCCAGGACCAGGGCGAAGACGATCGAGACCGGCAGCAGCAGGCGCAGGTTGATCCGGACGAGGTCCACCCAGAAGTTGCCGACCCGGTCCGTCCGGTTGCGGGTGAAACCCCGGACCAGCGCGGCGACGACGGCGATGCCGACGGCCGCGGAGACGAAGTTCTGCACTGCCAGGCCCGCCATCTGCGCCAGGTGGCCCATCGCGGACTCGCCGCCGTAGGACTGCCAGTTGGTGTTGGCGACGAACGAGATCGCGGTGTTCCAGGCCTGGTGGCCCTCCATCTGCGGAACGCCCAGGTTCAGCAGCAGGTAGCCCTGGAGGCGGATCAGGCCGTAGAGGAAGAGGACGGAGACGGCCGAGAAGGCCAGCACCGAGCGGAGGTACGCCGGCCACCGCTGGTCGGCGTCCCCGTCGACGCCGATCAGCTTGTAGATGCCGCGCTCGACTCTGAGGTGCTTGGCGGAGGTGAGGAGCTTGGCGATGTAGTCGCCAAGGGGGCGGTAGCACAGGGCCAGCGCGCCGACGAGGGCGATGACCTGGAGCCAGCCCGCGAGAGTGGATCCCATGTCAGAACTTCTCCGGGAAGATCAGCGCCACGACGAGATAGCCGACGAGCGCGACGGCCACGACCAAGCCAGCGATGTTCTCCGCGCTCATGCGGCCACCTCGCTGCGCTCGCCGGGCACCTGGCGCGACACGCGCCCCACAATGGTTCGTTCGCTGCGCTCACTCACAGCTTCTCCACCCCCCGCGCGATCAGGGCGATGACGGCGAACACGGCGACCGTGACACCGACGTAGATGAGATCGGACATGGGCTCCACCAGAGCGGTTCGGGAGATGCCGCGACCTGGGCCGAAGGGCTCGCGCGGCGCCGGCGGACGACCGGCAGATGCAGCAAAGCAGCCGTCAGGGGCGCGTTATTGGCCCCTGACGCCCTCCATACGGGTGATAGCGCGACGTTGACGCGACGTTGACGGGCGCTTCACCGGACCGAGACCGTCGTGATCGGGCCGAGATGTGCGGGTGGGGGCGCGAGGGCGGGGGCAGGCGCGCGCGGCATCACGGTGGCCCGCAGTCTGGTCGGCAACTACGTCA